>JAYUTY010000482.1:0-9326 GCA_043754875.1 Gemmatimonadota bacterium | reverse complement strand
GCGCCTCCGGGGTGGCGATCTCGGGCTCGCCGAGCGCCCAGGAGACATAGCCGCGCGCGGAGCGGGCAAAGGCGGTATCGGGCTCATAGACGCTCTGTCGCATGCCGAGCGGAATGAAGATGCGCTCGCGGAGCAGCGTGCCGAGTGGCTTGCCGCTCACGCGCTCGAGGACGCGGCCGAGGATCGTGTACCCCGTGTTGCTGTACGACCAGCGCGTGCCCGGGTCGAAGTCGAGTGGACGGCGGCCGTAGAGCAGCGCGATCTGCTCGCCCGTGGCCGGCGTGGCCATCTCGCGGTCGACGTAATCGAGCGGGTAGTAGTCCCGGTAGCCCGAGACGTGGTTGATGAGGTCGAGCAGCGTGACCTCGCGCGACCGCGTGAGGTTCGGATACCACTTCGCGAGCGTGTCGTGCACCGAGAGGCGCCCTTCCTCCTGCATCGTGAGCGCGAGGGCGACGACGATCTCCTTGGTGACCGAGCCGATGGAGAAGCGCGTGCCCGTGTCCACTGGAACGGCTGGACTCAGCGACGCTGATCCGTAGCCCTTCGCGAGCTCGATGCGCCCGTTGCGCACGATCGCGACGGAGAGCCCGACGAGCTTTTCCTCCTTCATTGCGGCGGCGACGATGCTGTCGACGACGCGCGTGTCGAGTGCACCGGTGGCCGGGGCGCTGGCGACCGTCGCCGCTGTCGAGGTGGCGGCCTGCGCGCGCGCGGTGTGTGCGGCGGCGGTGAGTGCCAACACCGCGAGCGGAAGCGTGCGCTGGAGGACGCTGCGGAGGTCGCTGGTCATCGGAACGTAGAGAATGGGAACGAGAATGGGGATGACGCTGCCACGCATGCTGCCACGTGACGTCACCCCCACAATGCGCCACCTCGCCACGCTCGGCAAGCACCTCGTGCGTCAGCCAGTGCGGTCAGCCCACCAGGGGCATCACCTGGTCGGCGAAGCGCTCCATCTCCTCGAGTTGCGGGCTGCACTGCAGCAGCAGCAGATCGACGCCCGCGTCCTGGAGGGCGCGAACCTGGTCGGCGACCTGCTCCGCCGTCCCCACCAGGCCGGCGCGCAGCCCGCGGTTGGAGACGGAATAGTCCTGGAGCGATACGCGCTGCTCGAGCTGCGTATTGGCGAGCCAGTCCTTGTAGTTACCGTAGCCCGGGGAGCCTTCGGTCACGTTGGTGATGCGCTCCAGCTCGCGCTGCGCCTCGGCTTCAGTGTCGCGGACGATGGCATAGGCCGCCATGCCGTAGCTCATGGGCGCGAGGCTCGCACGCTCGCGCCGCTCGCGCATGTCGGCGACCTTTGGTGCGATGCGCTCGGCGGGATCACCGTGCATGACGTACGCGTCGCACTTGCGGGCGATCAGCTTCTTGGCCGTCTCCGACTCGCCGCCGGCGTAGATCGTGGGGCGTGGGCGGCGCGCCGGCTTCGGCTCGACGATCAGCTCGTCCACCGAGTAGTAGTGGCCCTTGTGCGTCAGCCTCGGCTCCGTCCACGCGCCGTTGACCACGTCGAGCCACTCGGCCGTGCGCGCGTAGCGGTCGTCATGCTGGTCGAAGTGGACGCCGTAGCGACGCGCCTCGTCGGCCCACCAGGCGCTGACGACGTTGAGCGAGAGGCGGCCATTGGAGATCTGATCGATGTTCGCGGCCTGCTTGGCGAGTAGCGCGGGCGGATGGTACTGCGGTCGCACGGCGACCATCAGCTCGAGCCGTTCGGTGACCGCGGCGAGGGCGGCGGCGGTGCTCCACGCGTCGAGCGCCGGAGCGTCCGGTCCCTTGATGTCGTTGAGAAAGAGCTCGGCGATCAGCGTCAGGTCGTAGCCGATCTGCTCGCTGCGCTGGGCGAGGCGGCGCGTGTATTCCCACGTCGCCGCCATCTGCTCGTCCTCGACGTTGCGCAGCCAGCCACCGAAGACGGGCATCCAGTAGCCGAAGCGCATGCGCTTCGGCGATGCCGCCACGAGCGCGGGCGCAGCGACCGCCTCGGTCTCCGGCGTTAATGTTGCGCTCATGCGCCGACCTCGGCGAGCGTGCCGGCCGCGCGGGCTTCGAGATAATCGACGAAGTTGGTCCACGGGTCGAAGCCGACGACGTTGGGCGCGTCGGCGACGAAGTTGGAGAGCGCGTTGATGTCGTAGAAGTAGTGCTTGCCGTCACGGTCGTCGACGAGGTACTCGATGCCGCCGATGTCGAGACCCGTGAAGCGCGAGATCTGCTCGACCTGCTCGATGATCTCCCTGGGCGGCGTGAAGCCTTCCACGCGCAGGCCGCTCTTCACGGCATCCACGGCGCAGGCGGCACCGACCAGCTCGACGCCGGTCGTCGTCTGGCAGGCGTCGGCGGGGCAGAGGTCGAACGAGCCCGTGGCCGGATACACGTTGATGGCGTAGAGGTAGTTGCCGCCCAGCGTCTCGACGCGGGTAATGTGCCCGTCGCGCAGCCGCGCGGCCTCCTGCACGAGCGCGACGCCGTCGATGCCGAGCTCCACCTGGCCAGCTTCCACTGCACCGCGCAGCGCGTCGGCCGTCTCGTACTTCGTGATGCCGGCACCGCTGCCGCCGATGTTCGCCTTCACGAGCACCGGATAGCGGAGGTCGGTCGCAGCCTCGACGGCCTGCGATGCGTCGTTGATGACGACCGAGCGTGGAAAGGGGAGGCCGAGCTCGGCGAGCGCGTCGAGCTGCGAGGCCTTGGAGAGCTCGTAGCCGTAGGTGCGGCTGCCATTGACCACCGGCACGCCGATGCGCTCGAGGTGGCGCACCCAGTGCAGCGTGTGGAAGGTGGACTGGCCGTGGCCACGCAGGTAAGCGGACGGGCTCGCGCGGTTCACGACGACCGACCAGGGAACGCTCCGCTCCGCGGGATCATAGCGGTGAGCGGCGGCGTCGAGCTTGACGTAGGGCAGTCGGCGACGGTCGAGCTCGACGAAAAGCGGCTTGAACCAGTCGGGGTGTTCGTGATAGACGGCGATTGGGCGCATGGATGACGTATCGGTGGAGATGGAATAGGGTTCCGACACCACCCTGCCCTACCGCGATCCGAGCGCCTGGAAAAACAAGGCGCCCCGATCCGCAGTGGGATCGGGGCGCGTCGTCAGCGTTGGATACGCCGATGACCTACTGGTGCGCGCCTCCGGACCCGTGCGGCTGCTGCCACATGAGTTGACACATGCACATGGTGCACATGACGAGGGAGGCGTTGGTGCGAGACATGGCTACATCTTCGACGGAGCGCACACCGAAGTCAAGCGCGCGCGCCGCCGGCATCACACGACGAGGCGTGCGCATCCTCAAAAGCGCCCCTCGACATACGCGTCGAACCGCCACTGACGCACGGGGTTGATGCCGCGCGAGATATCGGTGCGGATCAGGCCATCGAGGAGCGACATGCCGATGCCAGCGCCCGACATCGGCACACCGACCTTGCTCCAGTTGCTGCGATCGCCAGCCCAGCCGATGTCGCCGAACAGCACGGGGCGCACGGCGCCGAGGCCGTGGGCCAGCTCGCCGCGCGCCATCCAGAAGGCATTGCCGCGCTCGGTGCCGGCCGTCTCCCCGCGCACGGTCTGTGTACCGCCGAGGAACCAGTAGCGCTGCGTCGGCACCGGACCGAGCGAGCTACCCGCAGCGAGGGTCAGCGCGGCGGCGCCATTGCCGATGCCGTGCGACGCGGTGAGATCGAGCGCGCCGCGCCCGAAAGTTCCCGTGTCACCGTGCGCCGTCTCGAGGCGGAGGTCGCTGAAGAGGCGGAAGCCCTGCGGGTCCAATCCGAGGGTGCGCGTGAGCCGCGTACGTGCGCCGACGTAGGTGCCACGCACGCTCTCCACATTGGGCACGAACTCGCTGCCTCGAACCGCGCGCGCCAGCGAGAAGGTCGTCCGCTGCCGCGCCGTACGTTCCTGCTCGGCGAACACACTCCACGTCATGCTGCCGGTGGACGGCTCATCCGGCGCGGAACCGAGCTCGAGTCCGCTGGCGCGGTAGTAGAAGCCTTCATCGCGACCGAAGAGGAGTGCGGAGAGCGAGCTGCCGGTGCTGAGCGGATTGCCCCAGTCATTGGCGGCGACGAGGCGGTTGTAGGCAGTGACCGAGATCGTTCGACGCAGATCGCTTCGCGCGCCGGTGAGCTCCACATTCGGCTCGCGGTCGGCGAGGCCGATGCGCCCGAGGGCGTGCGCCGAGTAGCCCGCACCCAGCTGCTGATCGACGCGGGCGCCGAGCGAGAGGCCCTCCACGCGATTGTAGCGTGGGCGATCGAGCGCGACGACCGGGAGCTGGGGCGCGAAGGCAGATTGCGCCCCCATCGAGAGCGCCTGCGAGACAAGCGCCTCGATCTCCGCGCCACCACCCATCGTCTCGTCGGTCGCGTCGTAGATGCTCGGCGGGAGCTCGGGCGAATTGGCGAGCTTGAGCGTGTCGCACGTCATCACGACGAGCACGGGGTTGGGATTGCTCTCGCTCGTGCGCGTGTAGGTGTACGCGCCCGTGCTGTCGCACTGCTGCTTGCGGCGCGCGACTCGCCCCGCGCGTCGCGTGGAGTCGGCCTTCGACTGCGAACCCACCGTGACGCTCATCCCGCTCGTCGCCGTATCCCGCACCGCCACGGCGATGGGCGGCAGTGTGGCTCCAGAGTTGACGTTCTCGTACTGGAATTTCTGCTCGAGCTTGAACGGGACGCGCATCAGGCTCACGTGCGCGCCGCCCTCCAGCACCTGGAGGCGCGGCAGCCAGAAGCGGCCCTGGTACAGACCGTACTCCACGCCGATCGCGCTGACCTGCGCGGTCATCGGGAAGAGGAGCGGCTTGATGTAGGCGGGAACGTCATCGAAGGCCTTGGGATCGTCGTCCTTGCTGACAGCGACGATGTCCATCGGCACGCTCATGCGATACGCGGCTCGCACGAGCTGGCCGCCGGAGAGATCGAACCAGAGGGAGCCGACGGCCAGGTTCCAGCGCGGGGTGCGTGGGCGAACCCTGAGCTCGCGCAGGCGGATGGAGCGGCCGTCCGGCAGGCGAAAGGTGGCGGAGTCGCCGGTGGCATAGGTGTAGTACGCCTCCGAGCCCGAGGCGAGCGGATGGATGATTCCCTCGTTCTCGTCCACGGCCTGGCGCGCGGCCTCCTGTCCGATCCAGAGCGTCTCGCTGCCCGGATAATACGGGATCGGCGAGATGTTGCCGTTCAGTGCGACGTGCGCGGACTTTCC
Source organism: Gemmatimonadota bacterium (assembly GCA_043754875.1). Lineage (GTDB taxonomy): Bacteria > Gemmatimonadota > Gemmatimonadetes > Gemmatimonadales > Gemmatimonadaceae > AG11. The sequence goes on along the minus strand of JAYUTY010000482.1, from coordinate 4,120 downwards.
GGCGATCGGCACCACGCTGCGCGAACCGGTGACGTCCACGTAGGCGCCGATGCCGCGGCGCCAGCGCACGTGCGTCGCCTGCTCGTTGCGAAAGGCGAGGCGCTCAGGCCCGATCCTGGAGAGCGCCATCCCGACCGAGACGCGCTGATACGTCGTCGCGTCGTAGCTCTGGAGCGCCGAGTCCTGACGCATCCGCGTCTCGCGCGCGAGGGTGAGCAAGGCTCTGGCGGCCGGGTTCTCGAAGGCGGTGGCGAAGTGCTGGGGAGTCACCTCGATGCGCTTGGGCACCCGCTTGGGGCGCGGTCGGCGGCGGCCTGCGACGGTGGCGCTCGTATCGGCGACGGTATCTGCTCTCGCCGCCACTCCAGGTGGCGCAGCCGGAGTGGCGGGCTGCGCGGCAAGCTGCAACAGCGCGGCAACGAGATGGGTGAGCATGCCGAAGAACACTCCTGAGGGTGGGAGAGGTGCGCTGCCTCGTACGCGCCATCCCGGTGAAAGTTTCCTCGCCCCTGCGTCATGAGGGGTAGCCATGGTCCTGACTTGCCGCCCCGCGAGCCGCGTCGCACTGTGCACGCACCACGGACGCACTCCGGACGCGCTCCGGACGCGCTCCTCGTCACCAGCGTCGACACTTCCGCCTCGTTCCAATACAGATGCGATACACTTTCCGTTCGATCGCCCTGCTCGTTACGGTACCTGCCACGCTCGTCGCGCAGCAGCCGGCCACACCCAGTCCGGCCCGGCCCATCGACTGGCCGGCGATGCAGGCAGAGGGGGTGGAGCTGCTGCGGCAGTTCATCAGCGTGAACACGACGACGCCGCCGGGCAACGAGATCGAAGGGGCGCGATTCATCAAGGCCTTCCTCGCGAAGGAGGGGATCGAGGCCCAGATCCTCGACACGGTCGATCTGGGACCCGGGCGCGCCAACCTGTACGCGCGGCTCAAGGGCAACGGAACGAAGAAGGCGATCGCGCTCGTGCAGCATCTGGACGTGGTACCAGCGGTGCCGTCGTACTGGACGGTGCCGCCGTTCGAAGGCGTGGTGAAGGACGGGTACGTGTATGGCCGAGGGACGCTGGACATGAAGGGCCAGGGAGTTGCGCACCTGATGGCGATGGTGGCGCTCAAGCGGAGCGGCGTGCCACTGACGCGCGACATCGTCCTGATCGCCAACGCCGACGAGGAGAGCGGTGGCAGCGGGGCCGTGATGTTCGCCGCGCGGCACGCCGACCTGATCAAGGACGTGGAGTTCCTCTTCACCGAGGGCGGCGACAACCCGGTGAAGAACGGCGTGGTGACGTACTACGGCGTGGGAGTGGCGGAGAAGCGGCCGTACGGACTGCGCCTGGTCGCCACCGGAATTCCGTCCCACGGCTCGCGTCCGACCCGGCAGAATCCGGTGCCGCGGCTCGTCGCGGCACTCGATCGTGTCGCACGCTACGAGACGCCGCTGCACCCGGTGCCGGGAGTGGCGCGCTACTTCAAGGATCTCTCGGTGCGCTACGCGGGACAGCGGCGCGCCTGGCTCGCCGACGTGGCGTCAGCGGTGAAGGTGCCCGCGGCGCGCGCGTGGCTGACGAGCGACGTCTACTGGAATGCGATCCTGCGCAACACACTCTCGCTGACGATGGTCACCGGGTCCAACAAGAACAACGTGATCCCACCGGAGGCGTCGGCCTACATCGACGTGCGGCTGCTGCCCGACCAGGACCCGGCAGCGTTCGTCGCCGAGATCAGGCGTGTCGTGGCCGATACGGCGGTGCACGTGATCCCGCCGGCGACGATCAAGGCACGGATGGACAATCCGATCGACACCGACCTCTTTCGCGCCATCGAGCGGGCGACGCACGAGCGCGATCCGCGCGCGCTCGTGACGACGCCGATGTTCACCGCCGCGTCCGACCGGCCCGCGTATCGCGCGCTCGGCATCATCACGTACGGCTTCGATCCATTCCAGGTGGAGAGCGCCGACATGCAGAAGGGAATGCACGGCAACGACGAGCGGCTCTCGGTGGCGAACGTGGGATTCGGGGTGAAGTACCTCTACGACGTGCTGCGATACGCGCAGTGATCGATCAGCATCGGGAGCGAGCGCGCCGGATCACGGCGTGATCGCACCCGAGGTCGTTCCGCGCAGCGCGTTCCACATCAGCGGAAAGGTCGCCATGCTCTGCCCGCGGTACTGCGGCCGGAAGCCGAAGAGCACCACGTGCCCCTTGCCGCGCTTCACGTCCACCATCGCGCTCCGGCCCGCGAGCTTCGGCGCGCCGAGCAGCCAGCCGCTGAGCAGCGGGTTGGTGCCGGCCGCAGGGTAGCGTGCGACTGACACGGCGCGCGTCGTGTCCGTGATGTCGAACGCCGGTGATCCCTCGAACCAGACGGCACTCACCGGCGCGGTGTAGCCAGCGGCGAGCGGGTTGCCGCGGTCGAGCTCCACGCGCATCAGCGAGCCTGGTGCATAGAAGTCGGCGGGCTTCACACCGGCGAGCACGTTCGTCACCGGCAGCGCGAGCGCCTCGATGGCGTAGCTGCTCGCCTCGTTGAAGGCGACGATCGTTCCGCCGGCATCCACGAATGCGGCGAGCGCCGCGGCGCCCGGCTCTCCGAGTCCGCCCTTGAGCGAGTCGGGGTAGCTGCCGTTGGGACCGCGCGCGATCGCGCGTGCCTGCTGATCGGGGAGCACGATCGCATCGAAGCGCGCGTTGAGATTGCCGGCGCGGACATCGCGCGCGGTGATCGGCGTGACGGGCACCTTGTGCTGGTCGAACACCCATCGCGTCCACCCCTCGTCCATCGCAGGCGAGGCATTCTGGTAGATGCCGATGCGACGTGCCTTGCTGTTGCTCAACCCGCGTGCCACCCATGGCGTCGCGCGCACGGGGGCGAACGGCGTGGCCTCGACCGGGACCGGCTCGCGCAGCATCGCGACGTCGAAGCCATAGAGCAGCGGCAGCGTGTGGGCGACCACGTCGTACGGGCGCTTCGGCGGGCCGCCCGGGTACTCGTGCAGGTCGGGATACTTCTGGGTCTCGAGCAGCGTCTTGGCGAAGGCGCCGTATGGCTGTGCGGTGTTGATCAGGTAGCTGCCGGCGGCGAAGGTGCGCCCCTCGGCGGTGAAGGGCGCGGCAGTGCGGCGGATCTCCACCTGGCCGCGCTGAAGGATCCGAAGCGCGGCGTTGACCGCGGTGTCGCGCGCCGGCTGCGCGGGGATGACGATCGTGGCGGGCCAGTCCTCGCGCCCCACCGCACCGCGCCCCTGCACCGCGCGACGCTCGACTTCGGCGTAGCTGCCCAGCCAGAGTGCGCGATCATCGGCCGCCTGGGCGAGCAGCGCCCATGACGCCGCCGTCTGGTAGCGCACGATGTCGCCGATCCCCCATGCGCCGCCCTTCCAGCGCGTGAGGAAGTCGACGCCGGTCTCCTTGGGGTCCACGTTGTAGCCGGCGCGCAGCGAGTCATAGCTGACCGTGATCGGCGAGGCGAGCGACGCGCTCGCCGTCTCGGTGAGGATGCGAATGGCGCCGTGATAATGCTGGAAGGCGCGCGCGGGCGTCCAGGCATCGTAGGACGTGTTGTTGGCAACGCCGAGCAGTCCCTGCGTCGTGAGCCGCCACGTCATCGACTTGCCCATCTGGGCCACACCAGCCATCAGGATGGGATCGATGTTCGGCTCGATCGGATCCATGTACGGTGGGATGAAGATGCGCGAGCCATTCGACCCCTGCTGGTGGATGTCGTTGACGATCTGCGGGTGATACTGCCCGTAGAGCGAATCGATCACCATCTGCGTCTCCACCTGCGTGAAGGCGTACCAGTCGCGGTTGTTGTCGTGGCCCGTGTAGTAGTGATAGAGCGTCGGCGGAGAAGTGCCTTCCCACGCGGTGCCGAGCGAGCGCTTGTACCAGTCGCCGACGATGTCGACACCGTCGGGATTCACCGACGGCACGAGGATCACCACCGTGTTCTGCCGGATCGCACGCGCCTCGGCGTCCTCACCGGCGACGAGCCGGTGCGCGAGGACGAGCGGGGTGAGGATGCCGCCCACCTCGGTGGAGTGAATGCTCGACGTGACCAGCACGACGACCTTTCCGTCGCGCTCGAGGGCGGCACGTTCGGCCG
>JAYUTY010000481.1:0-9330 GCA_043754875.1 Gemmatimonadota bacterium | reverse complement strand
GAAGCGCTGCCGCCATGCTCGGCGTGCAGCGCGGGTCCGAAGTCGTGCTTCGCGCGCTCAACGCGACTTCTTGACCTTGTCCATCGAGGCACGGCCTGGCCCTTCCTGGCTCACGATGCGCCCGAGGTAGATCGCGCCCTTGGAGGGATCGATCGCAGCCGTGCCCTTGTTGAGCTCCGAAGCAAGCTCGCCGCCGACGAGCAGGACGAACATGGAGTAGTACATCCAGAGGAGGAGCAGGATCACCGCGCCGATCGCGCCGTACGTCTTGTTGTACGAATTGAAGTGCTGCACGTACAGGCGGAAGACCAGCGTCGCCGCGATCCAGAGCACCGTGGTAATCGCCGAGGCGACCCAGACATTGCCCCACCGCTGCTGCACGTTGGGGAGCAGCTTGAAGACGACTGCACCCATCGAGACGAGCAGCGCGATCGAGATGACGATCTGCGCGACCGTCCACATCGCCACGCCGAAAGCGCCGAGCTGCAGCGCGTCGCCCACCCAGCGGGCGAGGCGCTCGCCGTCCAGGAAGACGAGCGTCGTCAGAATCACGACCACGGCCGATCCGACCAGGCAGACGAGCCTCAGCAGCTCGCGCTTCCACCAGGGCCGCGTCTCGCTCACGTCGTACGCCTCGTTCAACGCGCTCTGCAGCGAGCCGAAGATGTTCGAGCCCGACCAGCCGGCGAGCAGCGCGCCGGTGGACATGATGCCGGCGCCGCCGCTGCTCTCCAGGATCTCACCGAGCGTCCGGCGCAGCAGTGAGAGCGCATCGCCCGGCAGGGTGGACGAGAGCCGCAAGAGCAGCGACTCCATCAGCTCGCGGCCATTCCCGACCAGCCCCAGGAGCGGCGTGAGGAAGAGGAGCAGCGGAAAGAGCGAGAAGAAGAAGTAGTAGGCGGTTTCGGCCGCCAGTGAGGGCACCCGGTCCTCGCCGATCTCGCTGACCGTCTTCTTCACCAGCGGGACGACGTTGTAGCCCTTGATGATCATGGATGCGACCGAGGCCTGATGAGAGAGTCATCAGGCCACGGGGCAAGGCACAGGCCAGGGAACGAGCGCGGCGGCTACGGCGCCGACGGCAGGACGTCGATTCCGCCGAAGAAGGTCTCGGCGCGCACCCGCAGCTTGTGCGGCGCGGTGTCGTAGTTCGGGGTGTACCACGCGTCGTCGCGCTTCACGAGCCCTACGTGGTTGAAGCCCGCCGCGACCCGCTGCACCTCGAGGCGAAGCCCGACGTCGGGTGGAATGCGGAGCGTCAGCTTGCCGACTGCCAGGCGGGTGACGACGTCGAGATCCCGGGTCCACCTCCCGCTGAAATCGAGATCCACGCTGCCGACACCGCCGCGCACGCGTAGACGTTCGGCATTCGCGTTGGCCAGCCGTGTCGCCGTGAGTCCGGCGGCGCCGACGTTGATGTCCAGCTCGGCCATCTGAGTGCGATTTGGACTCGCGAAGCCAAGCGTCGCGTCGGTGGCCCCGCATTCCAGCCGCAGCGAGCGGAGCGCCAGGCCGCCAAGCTCCAGCGCGGCCTCGGTGCCTCCGAACTCCAGGTCGAGCTCGAGCGGCACGATGTTGGGGAGCATCAGTCGGAGCTCGCCCGACTCGTCACCTCGCCCGGTGGAGCGAATGCCACTGACTCCTCGGCCCTCGAGACCAAGCACCACGGCGTGCTGGTCGGCGTCGTAACGGTGCAGCGGAACAGTGCGCGCGTCGTCATACCGCAGATGCATCGAGTAGAGCAGCGGAGCCGCCGTGCCGCGAACGTCCACGCGTCCGGCGCCGTACTGCACGCGGACGCGCTGCGGAAGTGTGTCGCGCAGCTGCCGGGAGAGCTCCACCGCGCGCCACGACGGGTCGCCCTGGGCATGAGTCTCGGAAGGCATTCCGGCGAGCACACCAAACACGACGCCCGAGCGAAGCAACGTTCTGATCATGCTGTTCCCTTGACCGCGGCGGGTCGACGCGCGGCGGTGACGCCGGTGACGGGGGTCGGTGTCTGCCACGCCGCGAGCTCGAAGGGGCGTGTGCCCGCACCGACCTTGCGGGCCGTGCCTGCCCGCGAGAGCAGTGCGGAGCCGAAGCCGAGCGTGCCGGCGGCCCACGTGATGGCCAGCGCGGCTGCGCGCACCACCGTCGTGGCCAGCGGAGCCCAGACGAGCAGCGCCGCCACGGCCCAGAGCGCGAAGAAGACGGCGATGCCGACCGCGAGCGTGGCGAGAGAGCGGGAACGCTCACTGGAGGCGTTGCCGCGAACGAGTGCTCCGCCGACGAGCCTCGCCACGGCCAGGAAGCCGAGCGTCACGAGACCGGCGACCGCGATGCCGTAGGCCACGATGGCGAACGGGATGAGCAGGATGCCGATCAGCGTGAGCGCGAGCGCGACGACGAGCACGACCAACCCCGGCAGCACGAGCAGCTGGCCGACGAGCCCGACTACGAAGGCTCGACCGAACCGGCGCTCCACCGTGCTCACGACCTCATTCAGGTTGGGGCCTGCGAAGAGCACCACGCCGACGGCGATGATCAGAAGGACGAAAAATGTGCCGGCCACGACGCGAACAGCGTCGAGCGTGCGCTGGGCGGGGGTCCGCGCCACGACGGGCGCGGCGGCCACCGGCAGCAGCGAGGGAAGGGCGGACATGGAGCGCATCTCCCCCTCCACGATGCCGCTGTCGGCGATCACCCGCCCGCCGACGGCAATCGCGTCGCCGGAGACGACACCTCCGCGGTGGACCCGAACGTCGCCCGAGAGGCTGACGACCGAGCCTTCCACGTGGCCCGCGACGTCGATGGGCCCGCGGGCGACGACTGTCCCGCGTACCGTCTCACCTGCCTGGACGGTTCGCGCACCGGGAGCGACGGAGTCGGCCGGCGGGACGCCGGCGATATGCTCGCCCGTCCGGAGCCGCTCCAACTGGCCGGCGAGGTCCTGGTTGGTAACAGCCTGCGCCGACGCCTGCGCCGGGGCGATGAGCCCGAGCAGTGCGAGAATCGCGAAGCGGCGGCGCATGCTACGAGCGCACGGGCGCCGTGGCCAGCCGACGCAGGCCGACAACCGCCCCGACAGCCGTGAGCAGGAAGCCGCCAGCAAGCAACGAGATGCCGATGGCCCCGATCGATTGAAGGGACGCGAGCATCGATTCGCCGAGCATGGCGACGGCGACATCCCTGATGGCACCGCCGACGGCGTGCTGGAGTCGCTCGCCAAGAAGCTGGGAGATGAAGACGAACGCGTCCCCCATCGTTGCCAGCCAGACGAGGGCGACGGTGAAGGCGCCCCCCATCACAGTCAGCAGCACGGCCGCGGCGGCGCGCGCGGCCCCTGCCTGCGGAAGCCAACGCATCACCGAGTCCCGCGCCGCGACGTGGGCGGGCACGAACACCGGCACCTGCGCCATCACCCGGTCCGAAAGCCGCGAGTCCGGCGCGAAGTGCGGGAGCGATTCGAGCGCCTCGGCCACGAACAGCCCTTCCTCGAGGAGCTCGCGACACTCGCCGCATTCGTCGATGTGCGCACGAAGGGGGGCAACGCCGAATCCGGCTTCGCCGTCGACCAGCAGGTCGATCTCGTTGGGGAGTAGATGACGGTGGTTCACATGGCCTCTGGATCCATGTACGTGCAGCAGCCCCGGCGGGTTTCACCCCGGGGTGCGGAAAAAACGCGGGTCATTCCCTGGTCTGCTCCAGCGCCCGCCGAAGCTCGTGCCGGGCGCGGTGGATGTACGTCTTCACGGTGCCGAGCGGCAGGTCGAGCGTGCTGGCGATCTCCTCGTAGGAGCGGTCCTCGACGTGCCGCAGCAGGATGCAGGCACGGTATTCGGGGCGCAGCGACGCGATGGCCCGCTCGATCGACGAGCCCAGCTCCTTGGCTTCCAGCTCCTCGAGGGCGTTCTCCGCCTCGTCCCCCACGTCGAACCGGGAGGCCTCGACGGCATCCGATGTCATGGCATGCGGCGAGCCATCGATGCTGATCGTGTCGAGCTGGCGCTTGCGCAGGTGATCGATCGCGACGTTGTTGGCGATCTTGAACAGCCAGGAGGAGAACTTGAAGTCCGTCCGGTATCGGTCCAGATGCGAGAGCACCTTGACGAAGGTGTCCTGCGTCAGGTCCTCGGCGAGCTCCCGGTCGCGCACCATGCGGAAGACGAGCGAGAAGACGGGGCGCTCGTAGCGCTTGATCAGCTCGCGATGCGCGGCCTCGCGGCCCTCGAGGGCGAGGGCGACGACGTCGGCATCGGGGAGATTCGCGAGGTCGAGGGCGCGGAGCATCGGGGTGAGTGGGGCCGCGCTGCTCGAGGGGGCGAGCGCCAGCACGCAGCGCGGGAAAGCTACCCGCCCCCCACCGGGCAATCCAGCGGCACGGTTGCCTCCGCTCCGACGGCGGGCGAACTTTCGTCGATGCCCGAGACCGCGCACGACACGGAAGTGGATGAGCGCCGCGCGGAGCTGGCGGCCCAGGGTGGCGCGGAAAAGCGTGCCTACGTGCAGACGGTGTTCGAGCAGATCGCGCCTCGGTACGACCTGCTCAACCACCTGCTCAGCCTCAACATCGACAAGCTCTGGCGGCGGCGCGCGCTTCGTGCGCTCGAGTGGACGCGCCGCCCCGACGGACGCTACCTGGACCTGTGCGCGGGAACACTCGACGTTGGCGCCGAGTTGACGAGGCAGGCTGGTTTCCGGGGCTTCATCGCGGGGATGGACTTCGCGGTGCCGATGCTGCGTGCTGGGGCAGGGAAGGCGCCGGCCGATCGCGTCGCGCCAGTGGCGGCGGATGCGCAGCAGCTCCCCCTCGGCGACGGTGCCATGGACGGTGCGACGGTGGCGTTCGGCATCCGCAACGTGGCGTCACTCGACACCGCACTCGCCGAAGTGCATCGCGTGCTCGCGCCGGGCGCCCGCTTCGTCATCCTGGAGTTCACCACGCCGCGCTCGGCGATCGTGCGCGCGCTCTACCATCTGTATTTCCATCAGGTGCTGCCGCTCGTCGGCGGCATCATCAGCGGACACCGCACGGCCTACCGGTACCTTCCGCAGTCGGTCGCCAACTTTCCGGCCGAGCCCGAGCTGGCGCGCCGGATGACGGCGGCGGGCTTCTCCGGCGTCACGTGGGAGTCGCTCACGCTGGGGATCGCGGCGATCCACGTGGGCATCAAGCAGTAGGCGCGCGGTCATTCCTCCGCGCTGCCGCTCGTCCTCTCAGCCTCGATCCAATCCGTGTCTCTCGACACTCTGAATGAATTCGTGCAGGCGATCGACGCCGCCGGAGAGCTCGTGCGCATCAAGCAGCCGGTGCGCGCCGACCTCGAGCTGTGCGAGATCAGCGACCGCGTGATGAAGATGCCCGGTGGCGGGCCGGCGCTGCTGTTCGAGAACGTGATCCTCAAGAACGGATCGCGCAGCGCGTATCCCGTGGGGATGAACCTGTTCGGCTCCATGTCGCGGATGGCGATGTCGCTCGGCGTCGAAAAGCTCGACGACCACGGTGACCGCATCACGCAGCTGATGGACCTCAAGGTGCCCGAGGGCATCCTGGGCAAGCTGAGCATGCTGCCGCGGCTGATGGAGGTCGCGAAGTTCCCGCCGCGGATGAAGAGCGGCACCCCCGCATGCCAGGACGTGATCTGGCGAGGCGACGAGGTGGACCTCGACAAGCTGCCATTCATCACGACGTGGCCGGAGGACGGCGGACCGTACATCACGCTGCCGATGGTGATCACCAAGGATCACACGCGCGGCATCAGGAATGTCGGGATGTACCGCGTGATGCAGACGGGCCGCAACACGGTCGCGATGCACTGGCAGCGCCACAAGGTTGGCGCAGCGCACTGGCGCGAGATGGCCGAGCGCGGCGAGAAGATGCCGGTCATCATCGTGGTCGGTGCGGATCCCGCGTCGATCTACTCGGCGTCAGCCCCGCTGCCACCCACGGTGGACGAGTTCATCTTCGCCGGCTTCCTGCGTCGCAAGCCGGTGACGCTCGCGAAGGCCATCACGTGCGACCTCGAAGTACCGGCCGACGCCGACTTCGTGCTCGAAGGCTACATCGATCCGGCCGAGGCGCTCGTGCGCGAGGGGCCGTTCGGCGATCACACGGGCTTCTACTCGCTCGCGGACATGTACCCGCAGGTACACATCACCGCGGTCACCATGCGCCGCGATCCGATCTGGCCGGCGACGATCGTCGGCCGACCGCCGATGGAAGACTTCTACCTGGGTCACGCGACCGAGCGCATCTTCCTGCCGCTCCTGAAGATGACGATCCCGGAGATCGTGGACTATCACATGCCGGCCGAGGGCATCTTTCACAACCTCGTCTTCGTGAGCATCAGGAAGGAGTACCCCGGGCAGGCGTACAAGGTGATGAATGCGTTGTGGGGGCAGGGGCTGATGTCGCTCGCCAAGGTGCTCGTCGTGGTGGACGACTGGGTGAACGTGCGCAACCCGCAGGAAGCGTGGTGGGTGGCGCTCAACAACATCGATCCCGAGCGCGACGCGCGCTTCACGATGGGGCCCGCCGACGTGCTGGATCATTCGAGCCGCGCCTTCACGTACGGGAGCAAGATGGGGCTCGACGCGACTCGGAAGCTTCCCGAGGAAGGGTTCACGCGCGAGTGGCCGGCGGTGATCACGATGGACGACGCGACCAAGGCGACCGTGGACGCGATGTGGGACAAGCTCGGCATCGGACGCTCGTGAGCTCGCCGATGCCCCAGCCGACACACGAGGCGGCGGCACGCGAAGGGCAGACGTTCGCCGGCGCGTCGAAGCTCTCGACGTACGCGAGCTTCGTGAAGCTGCCGCACACCGTGTTTGCCATGCCCTTCTCGCTGATCGGGGTGACGCTCGCGTCGTACAGGCACCCGGTCACGCTGCGCATCATTGGTTGGACCATCCTGGCCTTCACCGCCGCGCGGTTCGCGGCGATGGGGTTCAACCGCATCGTCGATCGCGAGATCGACGCGAAGAATCCGCGCACGCGGATGCGCGAGATCCCGCGCGGCGCACTCTCGGTGCGCGAGGCGTGGTTCTCGGTCGTGCTGGCCAGCGCACTGTTCATCCTTGCGGCGAGCCAGCTCAACATGCTCTGCCTCGCACTGTCGCCGATCGCGCTCGCGTGGGTGTTCTTCTACAGCTACACCAAGCGGTTCACACGCTTCGCCCACGTGGTGCTGGGATTGGGAATGTCCATCGCGCCAGTGGGTGGCTATCTCGCCGTTACCGGACGGTGGAGCGAGCCGTGGTGGCTGCTCTGCGTGCTTGCCACGACGGTCGTGACGTGGGGCGCGGGCTTCGACGTGCTCTACGCGCTGCCAGACATCGCATTCGACCGCGACCACGGACTGCACTCGATCCCCGTGGCCTTCGGCGAGCGCGGCGCAATCGCGATCTCGCGCGGGCTGCACGGCATCACGGTGCTCTGTCTCGCACTCGTCGGCCGCGCGGCGTTCTCCGCGGGCTCGGCGACGGGGACCTTGTACTGGGCCGGCGTTCTCGTTGCGGCATCGCTGCTCCTCTATGAGCACTCGCTCGTCAAGGAAGGCGATCTCTCCAGGCTCGACGCAGCGTTCTTCACGATGAACGGCGTCATCAGCCTCACGCTGTTCGGCTTCGTGCTCACCGGCCGCTTCGTGGATGGCTGGATGGCGTCCTTCTAGATGGCGCCTGCATCCAACGAGCTGCCGATCGTGATGGCGATCACCGGCGCATCCGGCGCGCCGTACGCCGTGCGACTGCTCGAGCAGCTGCTCGTGGCGCGTGCGCGCGTCCAGCTGATCGTGTCAAGCCATGGACTCCGCCTGCTGCGCACCGAGACGAACATCGGATCCGAGGACGAGTTGCGCGACGCGGTGGGCGCCGACGCATGGGCGGAGCTGGTGACGGTGTTCGACGACAGCGACCGAGGTGCCGCTCCGGCGAGCGGATCGGCGCGCAATCGCGGCATGGTCATCTGTCCATGCTCGATGGGCTCGATCAGCGCGATCAGCCAGGGTACGTCCCGCTCGCTGGTCGAGCGCGCGGCGGACGTGGCGCTCAAGGAGCGGCGCCGACTGGTCCTCGTGCCGCGCGAAACGCCGTACAGCGTCATCCACCTGGAGAACATGCTGCGGCTCACGCGCGCGGGCGCGGTGATCCTGCCCGCGAGCCCGGGCTTCTACAATCGGCCGGAGTCGATCGCGCAGCTCGTGGATTTCGTCGTCGCCCGCGTGCTCGACCAGCTCGACGTGCCGCACACGCTTGGCCACCGCTGGGGCGACTCGCCCACCGACGCATGAGCGACGCGGCGACGCAGGACGCACACATCATCGGCCTGATCTCGGACACGCACGGTCTCCTGCGCGCCACCGTGCATCGGGCCCTCGCCGGTGTCGAGCTGATCCTGCATGCTGGCGACGTCGGTGGCGATGACGTGCTCGACGAGCTGGCGCTGATCGCTCCCGTGCTCGCCGTCCATGGCAATACGGACGCACCCGGCGACCCGCGGCTCACGCCGTCGATCGAGCACATCATCGGCGGTCTCCGTGTTCACGTTTCGCACGGCCACGAAGTTGGCAGCCCGACACCCGCGAAGTTGATCGAGCGCTATCCGGCCGACGTGATCGTCTACGGGCACACGCATCGACAGCTGGTGGCGCGCACCGGAGACGTGCTCGTGGTCAATCCTGGCGCAGCGGGCGCGAGACGATTCAACCTCGAGCCGAGCGTGGCGCGACTGACGATCGCGAATGGCCGCGCCGAGGTGGAGCTGATCGCGCTCGAGTGAGCGCGCTCGACCGCTGGCCTAGACGGGCTTGAAGTGCGACGCCGGGTAGAGGTAGTCGTCACCCGAGTCGTCGTTGATGCGATACAGCGCACCGCGCGCCTCGATCGCCAGCAGCTCGTAGATGCGTCCCAGCGTGAGATCGTGGCAGCCGCAGGGCTCATCGTCGCCGGGCAGCGTGAGCCACGGCCGTACGCTGATGCATTGCACGAGTGTGGTTGGCTGCCACGAGGTGCTGGTCATCGCATGCGCGGTTGCGGTGCGCCTGAATTGGCCACGCCCCTGTGTGGTGCAAGACACTCGCCAATCCACGTTGGAGTCCGTCCTGCGAAGGCTCAGGCGGCTGGAATCGCGACCGCGTTGCCGAAGAGTGGATCGTTCAGCGGATCGTAGCCGAGTGCAGGCGGCTCTGCGGCGAACGCGGCCGCCTGGCGCGCGCGCAACATCTCCGTGGGAAAGCGCCGAAACCACGACGAGAGCAGGAGCAGCTCATCCACCTCGTGCGCTGGCACCTGCGCGGTGTCGCGGTCGGTGGGGTTGAAGATGCCCTCGACCATCATGAGCAGTTC
>JAYUTY010000480.1:0-3200 GCA_043754875.1 Gemmatimonadota bacterium | reverse complement strand
AGCCCCTCGATGTCATAGCTCTCGAAGCCGGTCAGCCCGAGCGACTGGCGCGTCTCTCCGCCCGTGAACTCGAGCGGCAGCACGCCCATCCCGACGAGATTGGAGCGGTGTATGCGCTCGAAGCTCTCGGCGATCACGGCTCGCACGCCGAGGAGCACGGTGCCCTTGGCTGCCCAGTCGCGCGACGAGCCCGTGCCGTACTCCTTGCCGGCAACGATGACGAGTGGCGTGCCGCTCTTCGCGTGCTCCATCGCCGCGTCGTAGATGAACGTCGGCGCGCCGCCGGGCGTCATCGTCGTCCACCCGCCCTCGGTGCCGGGCACCATCTCGTTGCGCAGGCGGATGTTCGCGAAGGTGCCGCGCATCATCACCTCGTGGTTGCCGCGGCGCGCGCCGTACGAGTTGAAGTCCTTGCGCGCGACGCCCTGCTCGACCAGCCACTTGCCGGCCGGACTCGCCGCCGGGATGTTACCCGCCGGCGAGATGTGGTCCGTGGTGATCGAGTCGCCGAGCATGGCGAGCGCCTTCGCGCCGCCAATCGGCTTGATGCCGGGGATGTCCATCGTCATCCCCTCGAAGTACGGCGGATTCTTCACGTACGTGGAGTCGCTCTGCCATGCGTACGTCTCGCCGGCGGGAACGTTCAGCCCCTGCCAGTGCTCGTCGCCCTTGAAGACGTCGGCGTACTGCGTCTGGAAGAACTCCTGCTTCACACTGCGGAGGATCTCGTCCGCGACGTCCTTCGCGCTTGGCCAGATGTCGCGCAGGAAGACGGGGCCGTCGCTGCCGATGCCCAGAGGCTCGCGGGTGAGGTCGAGGTCCATGCGGCCGGCGAGCGCGTACGCGACCACGAGCGGCGGCGACGCGAGGTAGTTGTAGCGCGTGAGCGGATTGACGCGCCCCTCGAAGTTGCGATTGCCCGAGAGCACGCTCGCGACGAACAGCTTGCCCTGCTCGATGGCGTTGGCGACCGGCTCGGGCACGGGGCCGGAGTTGCCGATGCACGTGGTGCAGCCGTAGCCCACGAGGTTGAAGCCCAGCTTGTCGAGATACTCCGTCACGCCGGCGGCGTTGAAGTAGTCGGTCACGACCTTGGAGCCCGGCGCGAGCGACGTCTTGACCCACGGCTTCACCGTGAGCCCCTTCTGGACGGCGTTGCGTGCGAGCAGGCCGGCCGCGAGCATGACGCCCGGGTTCGACGTGTTGGTGCAGCTCGTGATCGCGGCGATGACGACGGCGCCGTTCCGCAGGTTGAACGTCTGCCCGTTGTACTCGCAAGCGACGCCCTCGTGCTGCGGCTGGTTGCCGCCCTCGCCATCTTCGCGCATCAGCGACTTGGACAGCTCGGGCTCGGCGCTCACGGCGGTAGCCTTCGCGTGCTCGAGCACCGCGCCAGCCGGTGCCCCGATCTTCGCGAGGTCCACGGCCAGCGCCTCCTTGTACATCGCCGCGGCCTGGCTGAGCGGCACGCGGTCCTGCGGGCGGCGTGGTCCGGCGAGGCTTGGCTCAACGGTGCCGAGGTCGAGCTCGAGCGTGTCGGTGAACTGCGGGTCGGGGGTTTCGTCGGTGCGGAAGAGTCCCTGCGCGCGCGTGTACGCCTCGACGAGCGCGACGTGCGACTCGCTGCGACCGCTCAGGCGCAGGTAGTTGAGCGTCTCCGCGTCCACCGGGAAGAAGCCCATCGTGGCGCCATACTCGGGCGCCATGTTGGCGATCGTCGCGCGATCCGCGAGGCTGAGGGAGCTGAGCCCGATCCCGTAAAACTCGACGAACTTGCCGACGACCTTCTTCTTGCGCAGCATCTCGGTCACGGTCAGCACGAGGTCCGTCGCCGTCGTGCCCGCGGGCAGCTTGCCGTGCAGCTTGAAGCCGACGACCTCCGGGATGAGCATCGAGACCGGCTGGCCGAGCATCGCGGCCTCGGCCTCGATCCCGCCGACGCCCCAGCCGAGGACGCCGAGGCCGTTGATCATCGTCGTGTGCGAGTCGGTGCCGACGAGCGAGTCGCAGTACGCCTCGCCAGTCTCCCTGTTCACGAACACCGTCTTGCCCAGGTACTCGAGATTCACTTGGTGACAGATGCCCGTGCCGGGCGGGACGACGCGGAAGTTCTTGAATGCGTCCTGGCCCCAGCGGAGGAAGACGTAGCGCTCGACATTGCGCTCGAACTCGAGGTCCGTGTTGATGAGAAAGGCGGCATCGCTGCCGTATTCGTCCACCTGCACGGAGTGGTCGATCACGAGGTCCACCGGCTGCAGCGGGTTGATGCGCTGCGGGTCGCCGCCAAGCGCCGAGAGCGCGTCGCGCATGGCGGCGAGATCGACGACGGCGGGGACGCCGGTGAAGTCCTGGAGCAGCACGCGCGCCGTGCGGAAGGCGATCTCCTTCTCCACCTTGCCACGCACGTCCCATCGCGACATCGTCTCGATGTCGCCCTTCTTCACGAAGGCGCCGTCCTCGTTCCTGAGGAGATTCTCGAGGAGGATCTTGAGGCTGAACGGGAGACGATCGCTGTTGCCATCCGAGGTGCGCGAGAGCGCATCGAGGCGGTAGATCGTGTAGGACGTGCCCGCGACGTCGAGCGTCGCGCGGCTGCCGAACGAATCGAGTGAAGTCATTGCTGGGGGTCTCGCGGTGTCGCCGCGGTCCTCGCCGGAGCGACGGTGCAGAACGGAGCCACTGCAGGGGCCGGTGGAGCGGGCAGGCTGCAGGCTATCTGGAATGTACTAGCGCGACCGGGGATGTGGCGACCGCCGCCGGTGCGTCATGGCCGGCGGCCTCGTCGAACGCCGACAGCTCCACGACGAAGCGGGCGCCCCCGCTGGCCCCGTCCTCCACGTGGATCGCGCCGCCCAGCCGCTCGACGATCGAGTAGCAGAGCGAGAGCCCGAGGCCGGTGCCCTTGCTCGAAGCCTTGGTGGTGAAGAAGGGCTCGAAGATGCGATCGCGAATCGCGGCGGGCACGCCGGTGCCGCTGTCCTGCACGATGATGCGGATGCCGTCGGGCACGCGCTCCGTGATCACCCGGATCTCACGCCGGGCCGAATCGGCCACGGCGTCCTCGGCGTTCGTGACGAGGTTCATGATCACCTGGAGCAGCGGGACGGATGCCGCGATAGCGCAGAGTGCCGGCTCGGCCAGCTCGAGGACGAGGGAGACGTCGGCGTTCTGCAGAGCGAGTGCGCGCAGGCGAGCCACCT
>JAYUTY010000479.1:0-3207 GCA_043754875.1 Gemmatimonadota bacterium | reverse complement strand
CCGAGCACGCTCGCCGTCTCGGCGAGCAGCGGCGTGAGGCGGAGCTCGAGCCCGACGATCAGCGCCAGCGTCCCCTCGCTCCCGACGAGCAGATCCACGAGCTCGCCCGTGCTGGCGTAGTCGGCGAGCCCGTATCCCGACGACTCCTTGCGCACGCCGGCATGGCGCGACGGCTCGAGACGCTCGGCGCGCACCAGCTCGTCGGCGATCGCGAGAAATCGCTGAGCGGGTGCGACGTCTGGCGCGGGCACGCCGCGCCGGATCTCCGCGCGCGAGCCGTCGGCGAAGACGCAGTCGAGTGCTTCGACCCACGGGCGCGTCGCGCCGTAGCGGAGCGTGTGCGCGCCGGCGGAGTTCGTGGACGCCATGCCGCCGACCGTGCAGTACGCACCGCTGGAGGGATCGACGGGAAAGCGCAGCCCGTGCTGACGCGCGGCGGCGTCCACGGCGTCGCGCAGCACGCCGGGTCCGCACCGCACCGTGTGGCGCTCGATGTTCACCGCGTCCAGCCACGCGAGGTGGCTCAGGTCCACGATGGTGCCGTCGCCGATCGCGCCGCCGGCCATGCTGCTCCCAGAGCCACGGGGCACGAGCGGCTCGCCGGCTGCCGCGGCCCAGCGCACCAGCGTCTCCACGTCCGCCGCATCGACCGGCACCGCGATCGCCCTGGGCAGCTGCTGCGCGATGCCGGCCGCCTCGCTGTAGACCGCGCGCGCATCGGCGTCGTCGCGGTAGATGCCACGAAAGCCGCTCGCGGCGATCGAGAGCCCTCGTGCAGGGACAGGTGCGCTGGACATGTGCGGGCGAGTGACGCGGTGCAGTGACGCGGATGCAGTGACGGGCGTCGACTTCCTGTTCGTACCATCTTCGTACCATCGAGCGCCCGGCGGGGTATCTTCTTCCGAGGTCCGATCCCGCCCCGCACGTGGAAGTCTAACGTCCGTCGCCAGTGAGCCAATGGAGTCAGTCGCATCGCGCGATGAAGATCGGCTGGAGGAGGCCGAGCGCTTCGGGCGGGAGGTACTCCCCGCCGTGTCGCGCACCTTCGCGCTGAGCATCCGGATGCTGCCCGGCGACCTTGGACGCGCCGTGCTGGCGGCCTATCTCCTCTGCCGCGTCGCCGACACACTCGAGGACGAGCCCACGATGCCGGCCGCGGCCAAGGCCGCGCTGTTGGACGACCTGCTCGTCTGCTTCGAGGAGCCCGCGGCGAGCAACGCTTTCCCATCGCGCGTCGCGACGCTCACCGGAGACGCCGCGCACGTCCGGCTCGCGCGCCACACTGATCTCGTCTTCGTGCTCTACCGCGCACTGCCGGCCGCGACGCAGGTGCACGTGCGTCGATGGGTGAGCGAGATGATCGCCGGCATGCGGAAGTTCGTGCTGCTCTATCCGCACGGCATCCGGATTCAGAGTCTCGAGGAGTACCGGGAGTACTGCTACTACGTGGCAGGCACGGTGGGGTACCTGCTCACCGACCTGTGGCACGAGCATGCGCCGAGCATCGGCGACCGGCAGTACCGCGTGCTGCGCGAGAAGTGCCGGCAGTTCGCGGAGGCGCTGCAGACGGTGAACATCCTCAAGGACGTCGCGACCGACGCGGAGCAGGAGAACTCGATCTACATCCCGGAGGAGCTGCTCCGTGCACACGGCAGCAGCCACGCGATGATCCTGTCCCCCGACCGTGTGCGCGGGACGCGCGATGCGCTCGCCACGCTCGTGCAGCTCGCGTGGAAGGATCTGGAGACGGCGCGCAGCTACCTGATGCTCATCCCGCGCCGCGCCGTGCCCATCCGTCTCTTCTGCGTGCTGCCGCTGCTCTTTGCGTACGCCACGCTCCGCGACCTGACGCGCACGCCGACGGCGCTCGCGCGTCGCGAGGTGGTGAAGATCTCACGGCGCGAGGTGAAGGCGCTGACCTACTTCGGCTTCCTCGTCATCCTCAGCAACCGCGGCCTCGCCTGGTTGGCCGACCGGGCCATGCGTCGCCCGTTCCTCGTGCTGGGCGTTCACTAGCCGCTCCAAGTCGTTCCGAGGCCTGCTGGGTAAACCGCTCGGTCAGGTGCGACGACCGCCGACCACGGCGGCGAGCATCCCCATGAGTGTCGGTGGACGGCCCGCCTCGCCGCGCTCCAGACGGTCGAGCACCTGCTCCAGCGCGAGCTGGGCCCGCATGACGCTGTGCGCGTGCGAACGGCGCGCGGCCGCGAAGCCGGCGGGAAGCAGGAGCGCCAGCGGTGCGACCGCGGCGAGCACGGGGAAGCTGAGCGCGGCCAGGATGCCGCCACTCACCAGACCGACGCCGGCCACCGCAACATTCTGCTGCGCCATCAGGGCGCGATAGCCGCCGAGGTGCGCATCGAGCCGCACGAGCACGCGCTGGGGATCGAGCGCGATTGCCGTCGCGCCGACGCTCGTCGCGCGGGAGAGCGCCATGCCGCGTCCGCTCATCCGCCGGCGCATCGTCCCCATGATGTCGCGACGAGCCTCCCACACCACGCGCTCGGTGAAGTAGCGCTGCACGACGAGGCATTCCTGATTCTGCATCCACTCGTCGAGTGCCTTGAGCACCTGCGCCGGCGTGCCGCGCACCGTGCGCTGCGCGCTGGCCGCCGAGCCGCCGTACAGGCCGGCGAGCATGCCGCCTTCCTCCGGCAGCGCGACGCGCGTCTTCTCCTCGGCGAGCGCCTGCCGGAGGTTGACCGGATCCAGCCCCACTTCCTTGGCGAGGGCGAGGAGCTGCGCCTCGGAGAGCTGCCCTTCCGGCTCGTTCCCCGTCGCGGCCTGAAGCTCGAGCGCGCGGGCGAGGACGCGATCTACCGCTGCCCGGTCGATCCGGTCGGGGACGAGAGGTGTGGGCGCGTCGTCGGGCATGCCCTAATGATAAGCGATGCCGGTCAGATACCGCCGAGGATCACGTCGAGCTGGCGCGCCATGGCGTCGATGATCGGCTGCGGCACGGCGAACGTCGACGCGAACAGTGCGCGCGCGTCCGTGGGCGGCGTGGCACGCCCCGCCGTCTGGAGATAGAAGCGCATGTAACCGGGCAGCGCGGCGGGCAGCGCGCGCTCGAGCAGCAGCGCGCCGGCTCGCACCGCGGCGGATTGCTCATAGCGTGACGTTGCGCCGGTGCGGCGGTCCGCGGGAGTGGTGTTGTCCTCGATCGCGCTGGAGGCGATCGTGCCCGCGAGCTCGTGCGCCATCACG
>JAYUTY010000478.1:0-9382 GCA_043754875.1 Gemmatimonadota bacterium | reverse complement strand
GCTCCACTAGCGCTCCCCGAACTTGTTGGCGATGAGCGCGGCGAGGGCGTCCAGCGCCGCGTCGGCGTCCGCACCTTCGGCACGCAGCTGGAGCGTGGCGCCGCATTCGGCTGCGAGCATCATGACGCCCATGATGCTCTTTCCATTCACCTCCATTCCATCGCGGGCCAGCGTGATCTCGCTCTGGAACTTCGCGGAGATCTTGACGATCTCCGCAGCGGGGCGGGCGTGCAGCCCATTCTTGTTCAGAATCTGGACGAAGCGTTCGGCCATCAGCGAACCACCGAGACAAGGGCGAAGAGAGCGATGAGCACGAGGGCGAGCTTCCATCCTTCCAGACGATGGTGCCAGCGGACCAGGACGACGGCAAGCAGCACCGCGAGCACGAGCACGAAAGCGAGGCTGCGCGAGTGGGTGCCGAGCAACCGTGCCGCAGTGAGAGGGAGGGCAACACCGGCCACCGCGGACGCCGCACGCGCGACGTGATTCGGTCCCTGCCGGAGCACGGGATTGGCGAGGGCCGATGCCACGCCGAGCCCGCGAGTCCAGCCGACGTGCAGTCCCCAGATGCGGAGCGCGAAATGACCTGTGTTGTACAGCACCAGAAAGACGAGTACTACCACCAGCGGTCGAGTGCCCAGCCCGAAGCAGACCAGCGCGCACAGCGAGCAGAACGGCAGCCAACCGGCCCACACGAGGCGGTCGCCAACGCTGCCAAGGGGACCGGACAGCGCCGTGCGGAACCGCTCGATGCGAGCGGGCGGCACCCCTGACAGCTCGGCTCGTGCGAGCGCGCCCACGGCAACGGACGCGAGGTAGGGATGCGCGTTGAAGTACGTGCTCTCGCGGGCGATGGCCGCCTTGAACTCGGGGCCATGCACCCCGCCCGGCAGCTTCCGCAGCGCCGGCTCGACGCAGAAGCCGATCCCGTTGCCCAGCAGCGTCTCGTAGTTCCAGCTGCCCTGAATCGCGAGCAGGCGAGTGAAGACGTTGAGCCACGTCGTCCATGGCAGTCGCGGCGCATCGCCGGCGATCGGCGGGGTCGTGCTGGTCATCGGCCGGCCAGCAGCATGAGACCGACGAGCAGTCCGATCGCGAAGTACCAACGCGAGCCGCGCGCGGAGTGGAAGATCGTCCACGCAGCGGCGCCTGCCACGGCGCACGAGGCAGTGACGATGAAGCCCCGCGACACCGTCTCGTTCATCCGCCAGCTCCCGACGGCTGCGCGGCTGAGCGGGAAGAGGAGTCCGTATCCGAGCGCCGTGAGTGCTGCACCGCGCACCAGATCACCGGTGAGCCCTGCGAGCTGCAGGCCGATGACCGCGCCGCGGGCGCCGGCATCGAGCGCCGGGCGGCGGCGGCGCGCAAGCCACGCGTTCCAGCGGCGAAGCTGCACCATCGTCCATCCGCCCAGCCATGCCGTTGCGAGCCCCGAGAGCACCGCGACGGTGAGCACGCCGCCGCTCTCCGTGTGCAGCACGCCGGCGATCGCGCCGGCAACGACCGCAGCCGATCCCCACTCCGGGTAACGTGATGCACCGAATGGCAGCGTCGCAAGCGCGATCAGCTCGAGTGCGGCACCGGCGAGGATGCCGTTGCCGGCGTGTCCCACAAATGCGCCGGCGATCGTCGCGGCGACCAGCGGCCGCGAGATCATCATCTGCGGAAAGCAGACGACGTCGAGACCGAGCAGGCCACCGAGAAGAAGGAGCGGCAGCAGGTCCGTCACATACCCTCGCGGGTGGCGAGCAGCTCGTCGAGCGGCACGGCGCGGGCCGCGGGAACGTCCTGCGCCGTGACGAGGGCGCCGAGCGCCGAGAGCTCGCGCAGCTCGTGCTCTTCCTGCTCGGTGAGGAAGACGTAGCGAAGGTGCTGCATGCGACCGGCGCGGTGATGGATGCCGCCCACATTCACCTCGCGGACGCCGCCCCGCGCCACCAGCGCGCGCATCGTGGCGATGTCGCCGGTGAGGAGGATTCCCGGACGCACCTCGGTGCGGTACGCATCCAGGAGGGGCGCTGCGTCTGCGACAGTGTGGAAATACACCTGCATCTCGGGGGGCACGCCCATCCGATAGAGATCCTGCTCCCAGTCGCTCGTCGCCACATTGTCATCGATGAGCACGATGAACCGGACGTCGAGCGGCTGCCCCCAGCCGACGACGACCTGGCCGTGAATGAGCCGGTCGTCGATCCGGTTGAGCACGAGCGTCATGCGGGGGCTCCGATGACGCTGACCGCCATCCGCCCGCGCTCGGCGGCGGCGATCGCTGCCGAAGCGGTGCTGGGATCGGAGGACAGCGCGAAGTCGAGCAGCATCGGCAGATTGGCACCGGCCACGAGGACGACATCGCCCACCTCGCGGAGCACGCGCCGCGCGGCCATCGTGCAGCTCCCCGCCTGAAGATCGGTGAAGATCACGCGTGCGCCGGATGCGAGCAGCGACTCCTTGAGCAGCTTCTGGATGTCCTCCCCGCAGAGGCCGGCCACCTGAACAGCGAGCAGCTCGCTTCCCCGCCCCGTGATCATCTCCACCGCGGAGACGAGGCCGGCGGCGAAGTCGGCATGGCCCGCCACGAGCGCACGCGGCGCGCCGTCATTCATCATCGTCTCGCAGGTAGCGGTTGATCTCGGTCTTGTCACGCATCTGCTTGATCAGTGCGGCGTTGAAGCGTTCGGCGGGGTCGATCCCGCTCCACTTGAGCAGGTGGTGCATCGCGATGACTTCCGCGATCACCGTGATGTTCTTGCCGGGATTCAGCGGCACGGTGATGCGCGGAATCCCGACGCCGAGGATGTCGACGGATTCGCCGTCGAGCCCCGTGCGTTCCACGTCGGCATCCTGGCGCCATTCGGTGAGCTGCACCACCACCTCGATGCGCTTCTGCTGCCGCACCGCGCGGATGCCGAAGATGGCGGGGATGTCCACGAGACCGACACCGCGAATCTCCATGTAATGCCGCTGCAGCTCGTGGCCGCGACCGATCAGGATGCCGGTGCCGCGCTTGCGGACGAGCACGAGGTCATCGGCGACGATGCGGTGCCCGCGTTCGACGAGATCGAGCACGCACTCAGACTTTCCGATGCCGCTCTGGCCGATGAACAGCAGGCCGACGCCGTACACGTCGGCGAGGGAGCCGTGCAGCGTCGTCTGTGGTGCGAACGCGTCCTCGAGCCACGGCTTGACGCGCGAGTAGAACTCGTTGGTCTTGAGCGCGGAGCGGAGGATGGCCACGCCGGACGATCCGGCCTCCTCCACCACTTCGACGGGAAGATCGAGCCCCTTCGTGACGAACAAGCAGGGGATCGGGAAGGAGAAGAACATGCGTAGATGGTCGCGCCGCGTCGCGGCATCGAGTGCGCGGAGGTAGGTGACCTCCGTCTCGCCGAACACCTGCAGCCGCTCGGCAGGAAAGCGGGCGACGAAGCCAGCGAGCGCGAGCCCGGGGCTGCTCACGTCGGCGGCGGTCACGTGGCGATCGAGTCCGTCGGTACCGGGGACGCGCTCGAGCTCCAGCAGATCACGGAGCTGTTCGAACATCGCGCCGACGCGTAGCGGCGACGTCACGCGGGGGCGGCGCCTCGCGCCAGATCAGCGCCGGCCGGCAGAGGCGGCGTCCCGACAAGGAGGAAAGGGTCCATCAGCAATAATACTGTGGCGCGCTCGTGCGGAGGACCAGTCACAGGTCAGGCGCCCAGATCAGGCGCTGTGCCTCCCCACGCCGGCCGAGCCGCTCGGACGAGCGCGAGATGTCGCTCCGTCTCATCCGCGGCGCGCTCCCAGGTGAACGTCTCGGCGAACGTGCGTGCTGCCGTGCCAAGCGTGGCCACCAGCGCCGGATCGCCGGCGAGTCGACCCATGGCAGCGGCCATCGCGGCAGAGTCGCCGTGGCGGACGAGATAGCCAGTCTTCCCGTCCATGATCGACTCGCGAATGCCCGGAGAGTCCGAGGCCACCACCGGCGTGCCGCATGCCGCGGCTTCGAGATTGGTGATGCCCCACCCCTCCTTGGGTGACGCGAAGACCAGCGCCCAGGCGCGGCGCAACAGCAGCAGCTTTTCCTCCTCGCTGATGCGCCCGAGGAAGCGGATGCGATCGCCAAGTCCGAGCGACGCGGCGAGCTTCTCGAGCTGCGGACGAAAGTCACCGGCGCCGGCGATCTCGAGCACCGCAGTCGGATGCGCGAGCGTGGCGAAGGCATGAATCACGTGGTGGACGCCCTTGTACTTCTTCAGGCGGCCGAGGTACGCGAAGACCGGGGTCGGCGCGCGAAAGGTGGCATCGGGTGTGTAGCCCACCGTGTCGATGCCCGGATAGATGACTTCGACCGCCGTGCGCGGAATACCGCGAGCCGCGAGATCGTCCGCGGTACTCGTGCTGATCGCCTCGAACGGGATGCCGTGATAGCTGCGGCCGAGTGGCCGCTCAGCGAGCCAGACCGCGGCGGCGAGGGGCACGGCGAGCTCCTGGAACGCGGTGCCACCGAACAGATGCGGAACCAGCGCGACGACCGGCGGCCCGCCCCAGCGCGGCGTGTAGAGCGGGACCTTGTTGATGTCCTCGACGAGCAGCTCGAAGCCCTGAATCGCGAGCTGGTCGCGGAAGTACGAGCGGGCGAGGAAGGGATAGCTGTGCCGTGTGCCCACACGATGCACCTCGATACCGTCGAGGGTGACGCGTGGCGCGCAGCCGGACCAGCCGCTGCAGAGGAGGCTCACCTCGTGCCCCCGCGCTGCGAGCCGGCCAAAGATCTCGTGCAGATGGATCTCCGCGCCGCCCGCCTGGGGATTGTCGCGGTCCTGCCAGTTGACCAGAAGGAGGCGCACTACATCCGGCCCATGCGTCTGGCCAGCGCGTCGAGGACGCCGTTCACGAACTTCGCGCTGTGTGCGCTGCCGTAGCGCTCAGCGAGCGTGACCGACTCCTGGATCACGACGCGCGGAGGCGTCTCACCGATCGTGAGCTCGGCCGCCGCGAGCCGGAGGACACAGCGCTCGACCGCGCCGATGCGCTCCATGCGCCAGTTCGTCGTGACGTCGGCGAGCTGGAGATCGAGCTCCTTCTGCCGTTGCGCGACGGCGCGCACGATGGGGCCGGCGACGCGCCGCTCATCGGGAGAGATGGCCATGTCGTCCCACACCTGCGTCGCCACCTTTTCCAGGTTGATGCCACCTCGCATGTCCCACGCATAGAGCGCCTGGAGCGCCCGCGCGCGAGCCCGCGTCTCAACTCTCGTCCGTGACATCCAATCTCTCGAACAGGTCCGACATCTCGAGCGCCGCGATCGCGGCGTCCCACCCCTTGTTGCCATGCTCGCCGCCGGCGCGCGCTTCGGCCTGCGCCAGATCGTCGGTGGTGAGCAGCCCGAAGCCGATCGGGATCTCGTACTCGGAGCTCGCGTCGGCGAGACCGCGCGACGCCTCACCGGCGACGAAGTCGAAGTGCGGCGTGTCGCCGCGGATGACCGCGCCGACGACGATGATCGCGTTGTAGCGCTCCGTCGCCGCAAGCCGGCGTGCGGCGAACGGAAGCTCCCACGCGCCTGGCACCCAGACGAGATCGACGTCTTCCGACGAGCAGCCATGGCGAACCAGCGCGTCCATCGCGCCATCGGCCAGCTTGCTCGTGATGTGGTTGTTGAATCGGGACGCGAGGACGGCGTAGCGCCGGCCCTCGCCATTGGGCACTCCGTTGAACTCCGCCATATCTCTCAGCTTGCCAGCAGGTGACCGAGCTTGTCGCGCTTCGTGCCCATGTAACCGGAGTTCTCGATGTTTTCCGGCTGCACGATTGGAACACGTTCATCCACACGGAGACCGTACCCTTCCAGGCCGACCATCTTGCGCGGGTTGTTCGTGATGGGGCGAATGGACTTGAGACCGAGATCGAGCAAAATCTGCGCGCCGATGCCGTAATTGCGGAGGTCGGGGGCGAAGCCAAGCCGCTCGTTCGCCTCGACCGTGTCGGCGCCGCCGTCCTGCAGCTCGTAGGCCTTGAGCTTGTTGAGTAGCCCGATGCCGCGACCCTCCTGGTCGAGGTAGACGATCACGCCGCGCCCCTCGCTCTGTACCATCTGCATCGCCGTGTCGAGCTGCCAGCCGCAGTCGCAGCGCATCGAGTGGAAGACGTCGCCGGTGAGGCACCTGGAGTGCATCCGCACGAGCGTGTTCTGCCCATCGCCGATCTCGCCGTAGACGAGTGCGACGTGCTCGTGCTGGTCCACGTCGTTCTTGTAGCCGACGATCTTCCACGTGCCAAATTTTGTCGGCAGGCGGGCCTCGGCGACGCGATGCACGAGCCGCTCGTTCTTGAGCCGGTAGGCGACGAGCTGCGCGACCGTGATGAAGGTCAGGCCGTGCTCACGCGCGAACGCCTCGAGCTGCGGACGACGAGCCGTCGTGCCGTCCTCGTTGAGGATCTCGCAGATTACTCCGGCCGGGAAGACGCCCGCGAGACGCGCGAGGTCGACGGCGGTCTCCGTGTGTCCGACGCGCTGCAGCACGCCGCCGTCGCGCGCGCGGAGCGGAAAGACGTGGCCACCGCGCCGCAGGTCTGCGGGAACCGTTGCCGGATCGGTGATGGTGCGGATCGTCGTGGCGCGATCCTGCGCGCTGATCCCGGTGGTGACGCCGAAGCGCGGCCCCGCGTCGACGCTGACCGTGTAAGCCGTGCGGTACTCGTCCAGGTTGCTGTCGGCCATCGGCGCGAGCTCGAGCTGATCGACGCGCTCGCCTGTGAGCGCAAGGCAGATGAGACCACCCGCCTTCTTGATCATGAAGTTGATCGACTCGGCCGTGACACGTCCGGCGGCGCAGATCAGGTCGCCCTCGTTCTCGCGGTCCTCGTCATCGGCGACGATGATGAGCTTGCCCGCGGCGATATCGGCGATCGCTTGTTCGACGGTATTGAATGGCATGTGCGTTCAGCGCTGAGATGACGACCGGACGCGCGGAGTCCGCCGCGCGGGGGCATACGGGGCAACGAGCTGGCGCACGAACTTGCCGAGCATGTCGCCTTCCACGTGCACCCTGCTTCCGACCTGAAGCTCACCGAGCGTCGTGTGCATCCAGGTGAACTCGATGAGGGACAGCTGAAGAATGGCTGGCGAGGGTAGAGCGTTCACGGTGAGGCTCACCCCGTCGATGGTCACCGAGCCGTGAGGCACCATGAGCGGCATCAGCTCGTCGGGGAGTCGCACGTCCACCACGAGGGCATCGACGCGACGCTCCACGCGCTCTACGGTGCCCACGTCGTCCACGTGACCCTGCACGAGGTGACCACCGAGGCGATCGCCAAGTCGCATGGCGCGCTCGAGGTTGACGCGGCGCCCGTCCGTCCACTCGCCGATCGTCGTGCGTCCGAGCGTCGTGACGATTGCCGCGACCGAGAACCAGCCATCGCCGAACTCGAGCACGGTGAGGCAGGCGCCATTGACGGCGATGCTCTCTCCCTGGACGAGGTCCGTGTAGCGCGAGCGGATGCGGAGGGCACGCCCCGCGGCAGTTCGCTCCGCGCGCTCGATCACGCCGACGTCATCAACCAGCCCGGTGAACATTCAAATAGCTCCCGCCCCTCACGCGGGGGGCGCATAAACCGTCATCTCGTCATCACCCAGCAGTCTCGAGTGCACGACTCGCCAGCGCAGCGCGCCGTCGATCGTCGTTGCGCGCGCGGTGCCAAAGGCGTTGAGCGAATCCCCACCGAGGACGATGGGTGCCCGGAAGATAATCAGGCGGTCCACCAGCGTGTCCTCGAGAAGGGCGGAGGCCAGCGTCGCCCCACCCTCCACGAGCAGGGAGCGGACTCCCAATGCCCGGATCGCCACCAGCGCCTCGCCGATCGTGGCCGCGTGGACGAGCGTCACCCCGGCGTGCTCGAGAGCAGCCGCGTGCGCCGGGTCGGGCGCCCAGCAGACGACGATCACCGGCTGCTCTCGCGCCGAACGCACCAGCCTGGAGGCGAGCGGCAGCCGAGCGGACGTGTCGAAGACGACGCGTACCGTGGGCAGCCGTGGTGTTGGCGCGTCGCGTACTGTCAGCGAAGGATCGTCCGCGAGGGCGGTCCCGATGCCAACGGCCACTGCATCGACGCCTGCGCGTAACCGATGGACCTCCGAGCGAGACTCGGGGCCGGTGAGCCACGCCGGGCGACGCGTGTGGTCTGCCATCGCGCCGTCAAGCGAGAGGGCGAGCTTGAGCACGACGAAGGGTCGCTCGGAGCGCAGTGCGTGGAGGAAGGGCGCATTGAGCTCGCGGGCGGCGGCCTCTTCCATCCCGACATGGACGTCGATCCCCGCATCGCGGAGCCTTGAAGAGCCACCGGCCGCCACCGGGTTCGGATCGCTCATCGCCGCCACGACCCGCGAGATACCGGCTGCGATGATCGCCAGCGAGCAGGGCGGCGTGCGTCCGTGGTGGTCGCATGGCTCGAGCGTCACGTACATCGTGGCGCCGCGCGCCGCCTCACCTGCCTGCGCGAGCGCCATCACCTCCGCATGCGGCCCGCCGAAGTGCGCATGCCATCCTTCACCAACCACGACACCGTCACGCACGACGACGGCGCCGACCAGGGGGTTCGGCGCCGTCTGTCCCCACCCATGCAGCGCGAGGGCGAGGGCGCGGCGCATCCATGCGCCGTCATCCGGCGCCAGCACGCCCGCGCCCGCGCCCTCGCCCGCGGTCATGCGCTACAGACCGAAGCGGATGCCGAGCGAGCCATAGGTTCGTGAGCGATCGGCCGCGCCGTTCGTGAAGGTATTGTACGTCGACACGGTGCCACCCGTGGCCTGTCCGATCTCGCCGACGAAGCGGAACAGCGGCAGGTTGAACGACGCATCGAGAAAGATATTCGTGCGCTTCATCGTCTGCGATAGCTGAATCGGGTCCGACGTTCCGGTCAGCGTGGACTTCACCGTCGCCTGAACGGTTGCGCTCTGATCGTAGCTGTCCTGCCCTGCACCGGCCGCAAGTCCGAAGAAGAGGAAGCTCTTGCTCGCCACGAGCCGCCAGGCGGTCGTGTTCACCTTCGCCTCGGTGATGTTGACGTTGAGGTTGGTGGAGGTGCCGGAGATGGATGTAGTCGGGAGGTCACGCTTGAGGAAGGTGAGCGACACGCCCGGCACGATCAGCGACTCCTGCAGCAGCCCGACGCGGAGGCCATAGCCAATGTTGAAATTCTGCTCCGGCTTCACCCGCACGTCGGATGATGCATCGCCGTATGACGGGATGTAGGCCGCGCTGAGCAGGAGGTCGATGCCTCCGACGTTCGTGAGCCCGAGCGGAATGCCCTTCGAGATGCCGATCGCCGCATCTGCCGTCGGGAGGCCGAGGAGTTGCGACTTGGACGGGAGCGCACGCTGCTGGCGTCCGCTTACGTTCGGCGA
>JAYUTY010000477.1:0-9387 GCA_043754875.1 Gemmatimonadota bacterium | reverse complement strand
GCGGGAGGGGCGAGGCGGGAACTTCGACAGTGGCGATTCCACGACGGTGCCGGCGGAGTTCCGCGACCGGATGGGCCGCTTCTCAGCGGCGCGCACAGTGCCGGCGCTCCGCCAGTTCCTGGAGAACGGCGGAACGGTGGTCGCAATCGGCACATCCGCCAACCTCGGGATGCAACTCGGGCTGCCAATGACGAACGCGCTCGTGGAGCGCACGGCGGCTGGCGCCGAGAAGGAGTTGGTGGCGGACAAGTTCTACGTGCCGGGCTCCATCCTCCGCGCCCAGGTCGACACGACACGCCCGGTGACGTACGGAGTGCCGCGCAACCTGGACGTCTTCTACGACAACAGCCCGGCATTCCGGCTCGGCGCTGATGCGGCCGCGAAGGGAGTGCGGCCGATCGCCATCTTCCCGAATGCGACTCCGCTGCGCAGCGGTTGGGCCTGGGGACAGAGCTATCTGGAAGGCGCGGTGGAAGCGGCCGAGGCGTCGATCGGGAAGGGAACGCTGTACATGTTCGCGCCGGAGATCACGTTCCGGGCGCAGCCGCACGGAACGTTCAAGCTGCTGTTCAACGGGATTTATGGGGGAGGGGCGGAGGCGATTGTGCCGTGAAAACGGGGAGTGCGGTACCGAGTACTGGGTACCGCACTGCCGCTGCAGTACACGGGTAACGACGTAGGACTCGGTACTCGGAATGGCAGACCAGCCCCTAGAATGCGCGGCTGTGTGTGGACGATGGCGGTGCCGCTTCTCTGCCGCTGTCCAAGGGTGAGTGCAGTAGATGGCAGTCGGGGCCCGGCAGCTGGTCCCTCGCGCGATCTCGCCAAGCATTCTAGGGGGCCGTATGCCAGTCCGAGTACCGAGTCCTACGTAGCTACCCCGGTACTGCAGTGGTAGTCTGGCAATCAGCTCATCCCCCCGCGATTGCCCTCTCGACAACATCGGTCGTCCGTCGAGTCAGCTCACGCACTTTCCCCACGAGCTGACTCGCCTCGGCGACCAGCTCGGCTCCGCGCGTGCGGTCGCCGAGCGACGCGACGTTGATGCGTACGTTGTAGCTGGCACCGATGCATCCTGCTTCGGCGAGCAGTGCGGCGACTCCTGCATCGCTCGCGGCATTCGTGTTTCCACGCTCGGCGGTGGCGAGCGCGAGCTCGGCGACGTCGACGCACGCGCGGGCCGTCTCGAGAGGAACCTCGGCAGCTGCGATGAGTGCCGAGTCGATGCGCGCGGCCTTGTTCGTCTGCTGCTCGTCGCTCTCGCCGGGCAGCTTGTATGCGGCCGCGACGAGCGCGTAGGCCTCCGCGTCTCGTGCGACGAGCGCGGCGAGTCGGTTGCCCACGTCGGCGGCGCGCACGGCGACGTCGCGCATCTCGGCGTCCACGCTCGCGTACTTCTTTTTGCCGGCCGTGAGGCCGGCGACCATCTGCGCGAGCGCGGCGGCCAGTGCGCCGGCATGGGCCGCGACGCTGCCGCCGCCGGGCGTGGGCACCGGTGCCGCGACCGACGCGACGAAGCCGCTCATCGACTCGCCGCCGCTCACCGCATCGCGCACCTTGCGCTCGAGCACCATCTCGGGCGAGAAGTCGCGGAGCTGGATGTGGCGCGCGGCGGCGTCGAACAGCACGCGCTCGGGAACGAGGCCGACGATCTCGCTCCAGGTCGGTGAGACGCCCTGGGCTTCGGCCTCCATGCGGACGATGTCGAACACGCGGTGCAGCGGCGTCTTGCTGGTATCGACGAGATTCATCGAGACCTGGGCCTGGCCATCCACCTCGAAGCCCATCGCCTTCACGTAGCGGAGCCCGCCGCTCGAGCCGCGCACGGCCTTCGCCACTTCCTTCGCGACCGGCATGTTCGCCGCGCCGCCAAGGTAGACGTTGTACGCGACGAGAAACGGACGCGCGCCGATCGCGACGGCGCCAGCCGTGGCGTGCACGGCCGACGGGCCGTAGTCGGGAGTGCGCTGCGGCGTCGTCCCGATCTCGGTCCGCAACCCCTCGAACTCGCCGCGCCGTACGTCAGCGAGATTCTCACGATCCGGGCGCGTGGCGGCGCGCTCGTACAGAAAGACGGGGATGCCGAGCTCTCGCCCTACCCGCGCGCCGAGCGTGCGCGCGAGTGCGACGCAGTCCTCCATCGTCGCGCCCTCGAGCGGGATGAAGGGAACGACGTCCGTGGCGCCCATGCGGGGATGCTCACCGGTGTGCGTCGTGAGGTCGATCAGCCGCTGCGCCTCCCGAATGCCGGCGAACGCGGCGTCCGCCACGACCTCGATCGGTGCGACGAAGGTGATGACGCAGCGGTTGTGGCTCGCATCGGCACTCGTGTCGAGGACGTGCGCGCCCCTCACGCCTGTGATGGCATCACGAATCGCCGCGACGACCTCGGGCCGCCGGCCTTCGGAGAAGTTGGGAACGCATTCGATCAGCTTCATGAGGCTCTCACGTGTCGCGCAGGGTTTCGAGAAGCCACGCGTGCATGGCAGGGTTGCCAGCAACGACAGACGTCTCGGCCACAGGACAGAATGCGCCGTCGAGCGTGGTGACGATGCCGCCCGATTCGCGCACGAGGAGTAAGCCGGCCGCGATGTCCCATGGTGAGAGACGAAGCTCCCAGAAGGCGTCGAAGCGGCCGCAGGCCACGTCTGCGAGGTCGAGTGCCGCGGCGCCGGCGCGACGGATGCCAGACGTCGCACGCATCACGGGTGGAAGCATCGCGACGTAGCGCGCGATCTCGTCCTCTCGAGAGAACGGGAAGCCGGACGCGATGAGGGCGCGAGCGGGGTCGGTGGTGCTGCTGACGCGCATCGGCTCGCCGGCCCGTCGGGCGCCGCCGCCGGCCGTGGCGGAGAAAAGCTCGCCCGTGGCGGCATTGATGATGGCGCCCGCGGCGATCACTCCATCGACGAGCGCCGCAACCGAGACCGCGTACCAGGGCACGCCGTGCAGGAAGTTCGTGGTGCCGTCCAGTGGATCGGCAACGAAGACGAGCCCACGCGTCGATTGGGCACCCGGCGAGCC
Source organism: Gemmatimonadota bacterium (assembly GCA_043754875.1). Taxonomy (GTDB): domain Bacteria; phylum Gemmatimonadota; class Gemmatimonadetes; order Gemmatimonadales; family Gemmatimonadaceae; genus AG11. The sequence continues at coordinate 6,363 of JAYUTY010000477.1, read as the reverse complement.
CTCCTCCGCGAGGAGCGTCGCATCCGGATGGCGCGCGGCGATGACCTCGCCGAGTGCCTGCTCGCTGGCGCGATCGACGTCGCTGACGAAGTCGAAGCGACCCTTGGATTCCCACGTGAGCGTCCCGCGCTGCTCGGCACCGGCGCGCACCGCCTCGGCACCTCGCGCCGCGGCCGCCACACACGTGGCGAGAAGCGCACGCTGCTCGGCGCGCGCGATGGAGGGCGCGGGTGGCGATGGTGCGCCGGCGTCACTTCCTTGCCGCGCGTCAGACGCGCTCATTACGTTCTCGGGATGGCACGCATCTTCAGCGGGATTCAGCCCTCCGGTGAGCTCCACATCGGGAACTACCTCGGTGCGGTAAAGAACTGGGTGGCGCTGCAGCACACGACGGAGTCGATCTACTGCATCGTCGACTACCACGCGATCATCACCGAGTACGAGCCGGCGCAGTTGCGGGTGCGTCGTCGCGAGATGGCGCTCGGGCTGCTCGCCGCGGGGATCGATCCGGACCGCGCAACGCTGTTCATGCAGTCCGACGTGCCGGAACATACAGAGCTCGCCTGGATCTTCAACACCGTCACTCCGGTGGGCGAGCTGGAGCGGCAGACGCAGTTCAAGGAGAAGTCGCAGCGGGCGGAGAGCGTGAACGCCGGGCTGCTCAACTATCCGATCCTCCAGGCGGCTGACATCCTGCTCTATCGCGCCGAATCCGTGCCGGTGGGGGAGGACCAGCTCCAGCACCTCGAGCTCTCTCGCGTGATCGCTCGACGGTGGAACGCGCTGTATGCGGCGGGCGAAGAGTTCTTTCCCGAGCCGAAGGCGCTCCTGACGCCGACACGTCGCATCATGGGGCTCGATGGACAGACCAAGATGTCGAAGTCGCTCGGCAATACGATCGGGCTGCTCGAGTCGGCGGAGGACATCTGGACCAAGTTGCGGCCTGCGGTGACCGATCCCAAGCGCATCCGGAAGACCGATCCGGGCACCCCCGAGGTGTGCAACATCTATCACCTGCATCAGGCCTTCAGCCCTCCGGCGACAGTGGAGCACGTCGCGATGCAGTGCAGCACGGCCGGGTGGGGGTGCATCGACTGCAAGAAGGTGCTGGCCGAGAGCATCGAGACCGAGCTGGTCCCCATTCGCACCCGGGCCGAGGAGCTGCGCGCTCAGCCAGATCGAATTGCGGATGCCTTGTCACGCGGCGCGGCGCGTTGCCGCACCCTGGCGCAGGAGACCATGCTCGGCGTGCGCGAGCGCATGGGTTTCTCGTGATGTGGACCACGTCCGAGGGACGGCCGTCGGACGTGCATACCTCTTGCTCACTCGAACGCCGGGGAGCGGCCACGCAGGGGGGCCGCCGAGCCGAGACCTTCGTCGCGAGCGAGCGTTCGATGCAGTCCGTCAAACAGATCATCAGCTGGATCCGGGAATGGCGCGTGTGGGGCGCCATGGGACTGTCCACACCGCAACGGCTCGTTGCGCCGGACACTGGCCCTCTGCTCACGGGGGCGCGCGCCATCCTGCGCGACGTGACGCCCAATGGCGTGCGCGTGTACTCGTTGTGCGGCTGCTGCGGTGTGCCGCTCTCGGCAAGCGCCACGTTGTGCGACGCGTGCGCGCGTGCGCGCGCGTCGGCGTCCAACGGCTGAGTGAGTCCTGGCGAGGCGTTCGTCCAGGTCGTCCGGTTCGCGGTCGGTCTCGCCGCCCGCTGGAACGTCGTCCTGTTCGCGCTCTCGCTTCCGCTCGCGGCCGTCGTGTGGGTGGATCGGCGTCTTCGACGCGCACGCCACTAGATGTACGCCGGGCATGCGGCAGTCGCGCTCGCGCTCAAGTCGCGGCGGCCGGAGACGGCGATGTTGCCGCTCGTGCTCGCCTGCTATGGCCCCGACTGGCTCGAGGTGCCGTTCATGATCCCGCATGCACATGAGCAGATGGCGATGTACAGCCATTCGCTGCTGGCGATCGCGGTCGGCGGCTCGCTGGCAGCGCTCCTCTACGCCTTCGTCGTGAGGCGTCCGGGCGCGACGGTGATCCTGGCTGGATGGCTTCTGCACTGGCCCGCGGATCTGCTGACCGGGCGAAAGCCGCTGCTCGACGAACGCCATCTCGTCGGGCTCGACCTGTATCGATTGCCGAGCGTCGATTTTGCGCTCGAGGCCGTGGTGATCGCGGTCGGCTGCTACCTGTACTCGCGAACCATGGCACGCACGCCTGGCCAGCGCCGTCTCGTCGGCGCGCTGGCCGTGGTGCTGATGCTGCTCCAGGCGGGCATGGATTTCAGCTTCACCTGGCTGACCGCGCGAGTGACGCAAATGGCAGTGGCGCAGTCGGGGTAGCAGCCTCATCTTCTTCGGCCAGTCTGACGCACCCATCGGTGGTGCTGCATGCCTCTTGCACTCTCGCTCCGAACTCTCACAGCGAGCGAGCCATGGCGGACGGGATGAAGGGTGTGATGACGCTGGTGTGCCTGACCTGCGGCAAGGAGAAGTACTTCACGCACGACGTACCAGCCGCAGTCACCTGCGAACAGTGCGGCAGTACGGTGTTTCGATCATTCATGACCCCTACCGAGCCCGACGAAGCGGCGATCGACGCGCTCGAGGCGCAGGCACGCAGCATGTCGTACGGCGACAGCTCGCCGGACACGACGAATGACGACGTGCGCGACCTCGGACTGCTCTGACGTGCAACGGTGGGCGGGAGTGACTCATCCTGGCCCCATCAGCACAAGACGTCGACGTTCCCATGCTGATCGAGCTCGCGCGCACGCTGCGGCTCGATCTTCTGGTCAAGCTCATCATCGCGGTGCTGCTCGGTGGCGTGATCGGCTTCGAGCGCGAGCTCGCCGGCAAACCGGCGGGGCTGCGTACCAACATTCTCATCTGCGTCGGCGCGGCTCTGCTGATGGATCTCTCGGTACGCATCGGGATCACGGAGCAGGGCACCCGCATCGGCGATCCGGCGCGCATTGCGGCGCAGGTCGTTTCGGGGGTCGGCTTCCTCGGCGCCGGAACCATCATGCAGTCGCAGGGGATGGTCACCGGGCTCACCTCGGCGGCGACAATCTGGGTGGTCGCCGCGATCGGAATGGCCGTGGGCGCCGGCTACTATGTGGAAGGGCTGGGGGCCGGCCTTCTCGTCACCTTCGTGCTCGCAGGCCTTGGACGCCTGGAGCACTATGCACGGCGCGTCAGGCGACGGACGAGCGCGACGATCCGCGCCCGCGTCGGCACGCCGGAGTCGGATATCGCCTCCGCGCTGCGCGCGCACGGGCTCATCATCGAGTCGCAGCGCGTGTTCGACCACGACGAAGATCGCACGTTCGAGCTCAAGCTGTCGGGCCCGTCACGGCAGTTCGAAGTCGCGACGTCGGCGCTGCTGACGCGCGATTTCATCTACGGCATGCACGTTGACTGACGGCCCTTCGCGGCGACTGGTCGTCGACCTCGCGGCGACATCGAGAAACTGGGCGCTGCAGGCCGAGGGCGCGGCGCGGCTGAGGGCCGAGGCGCCGCGCGGCTGGACCGTGGCGATCGTGAATGCACCGACGAGCTCGGACGGCGATGGCCCGCAGGGCGGGAGCACCGAGGCGCAGACGCGGATCGCCGATGCGGAGGCGTACTTCGGCTTCGGCATCACGGCCGACCTCTTCGCGGCGGCCCGTCAGCTCCGCTGGGTGCACTCGGCCGCAGCCGGGGTGGGCAGCGTGCTGAGGTCAGGCATCGTCGAGAGCGATGTCCTGCTCACCAACTCGGCCGGAGTCCACGGGCCGCCGATCGGCGAGTTCATCGTCGCCGGCATCCTCCACTTCATGCGCGGGCTCGACGTGGCGATCGCGCAGCAGCGGCGCGGCGAGTGGAGCAAGGCGTTCTTCGTCGCCGACGACTCTCCACTGCGCGAGCTGTCCGACAGTCACGTCGTGATCGTGGGAGTCGGAGGGCTTGGCGGCGAGGCGGCGCGGCGAATGAGCGCGCTGGGCGCGCGGTGCACCGGCGTGCGTCGTCGCCCCGAGCTGGGTGCGCCACTGGGATTCGCCGCCGTGGTCGGGATGTCCGAGCTCGACGGTGCGCTCGCCGAGGCCGACGTGCTCGTGCTGGCTGCCCCGCTCACCGGGGAGACCGCCTCGTTGCTGACTCGCGACCGGATCGCCTGTCTGCCGCGTTGGGCGATCGTCGTCAACGTGGCGCGCGGGGCGCTCGTGGACGAGGCTGCGCTGGCCGAGGCACTCGCCGCCAATCGGTTGCGCGGCGCGGTGCTCGACGTCTTTCAGCAGGAGCCGCTGGACGCCGCGAGCCCGTTCTGGACGTTGAGCAACGCGCTCGTCGCGCCCCACGTCTCGCCTGTCTCGCCGGGACGATTCTGGCCTCGGCAGCTCGACCTTTTCCTCGACAACTGGCACCGCTATTCGAGCGGGCAGCCGTTGCGCAATCTCGTCGACAAGAACGCAGGGTACTGAGCAAATGGAACGGATCATCAAGGCGGCCGTGGACCGGGGGGCATCCGACCTGCACATCAAGGCCGGCGACGTCTTCCGAGCGCGCATTCACGGCAAGCTGGTGCCGCTCACGAAGCAGGCGCTCACCCCCGACCAGACGCGCACGATCGCCCTGCACCTGATGTCGAACGAGGACGACAAGGCGCAGATCGATCGACTGATGGACTACGACTGCTCGTGGGCGGCGCCCGGCGTCGGTCGCTTCCGCGTGAACATCCTGAAGCAGCGCTCCAGCTTCATGATCGTGATGCGGGTGATCCCGTTCACGGTGCCGACGTTCGAATCGCTGCGTCTCCCACCGGTGCTGGCGCGAGTGGCCGAGGCGGAGCGGGGCATGGTGCTGGTCACCGGCGTGACCGGCTCCGGAAAAAGCAGCACGATGGCGGCGATCGTGAACTACATCAACCAGCACGAGAACCGTCACATCCTCACGCTCGAGAACCCGATCGAGTTTCTGCACAGCGACATCCAGAGTGCGGTGACGCAGCGCGAGATCGGCTCGGACACGACCGACTTCAAGATGGGACTGCGGGCTGCGCTGCGGCAGGATCCGGATGTCGTGATGATCGGCGAGATGCGCTACGCCGAGACGGTGGACACCGCGATCAAGGCGGCCGAGACGGGACACCTGCTCATCTCGACACTGCACACCCCCGATGCGCAGAGCACGATCCTGCGCATGATGGCGATGTTCCCGCCCGAGGAGCAGGAAGTGGTGCGCATCCGCCTCAGCGAGACGCTCACCTCCGTGGTGTCGCAGCGGTTGCTGCCGCGCGCCGACGGGACGGGCCGCGTGGTGGCGGCCGAGATCCTCGTCGTGACGCCAGCCGTGCGTGACATGATTGCCGACGGCCGACGGATCAGCGAGATTCGCGACTACATCGCCGACGGCCGCGACCAGTATGGCATGCAGACATTCGACCAGCATCTCACCGATCTCGTGCAGTCGGGCGAGATCACGTTCGAGACGGCGCTCAGTGCGTCGAGCAACCCATCCGACTTCGAGCTCAAGATGCGCATGTTCCGCCGCGTCTCGTCATCCGTCTCCGAAGCATCGGTGACGGCGGCGCTCAGCGCTCCGCACGCCACCCCGCTGACGTCGAGCACGCCGGCCGCGCAGGCGCCGGCACTCGACGGGATTTCTGTCGGCGGCGGCTTCGACTTCCTCGGCCAGTGATGCGCCTCGACGGCATCCTCGCGCCGGTCGTCACGCCGTTCGGCGACGACGGGGAGATCGACGAGAATGCGTTCCGCCGCAACGTCCGCGCGCACGTCGACGCCGGCCTGCTCGGTGTGGTGGTCACGGGCTCGACGGGCGAGGCAGCGCTGCTCGACGAGCGAGAGCGCGCGCGGCTCGTGGAGCTGGCACGCGAGGAGCTGTCGGGAGGCGAGCCGGTGATCGCGGGCATCGGTGGCGAGTCCACTCGCTCGGTGGTCGACCGCGCTCGTGTCGCCGCGCGTCGTGGTGCGGACGCCGTGCTCGTGGTGGCACCGCACTACTATGGCGAGGCGGTCACCGATCTGCGGGCACACTATCAGCGCATCGCGGATGAGAGTCCGCTGCCGGTGATGCTCTACACGATCCCCAAGTACATGCACTTCGCGCTGTCTGCCGAGCTGGTGGGCGAGCTCGCGCTGCACGAGAACATCGTGGGGATGAAGGACAGCTCGGGTGACGCGGCGCTCTTTCGCGGTTACCTCGCCTCGCAGAGCCGGAGCTTCCGCGTGCTGACCGGGAGTGGAACCCTGCTCGGCGAAGCGCTCACGCTTGGCGGGCACGGGGCGATCCTGGCTGTCGGACTGTTCGCGCCGGTGCACTCGCTCGCGGTGTGGCGCGCGGCGCGCGAGGGAGTCCCCGACGTCAT
>JAYUTY010000476.1:0-3217 GCA_043754875.1 Gemmatimonadota bacterium | reverse complement strand
CGCCGCGCGGCGTCGCGGGCGATGGAAGCGCCGAGCCGGCAGTCGAGCTGGCGCCGGCCTCCGCTTCGGCGACCCGCGCTGATCGCGCGATGGATGCGCAGGATGCACCTGGTCCTCGCTCGCTGACGCATCTCACCCTCTCGCTGGACGACGGCAATGGTGGGCAGGAGCGCGTGCGCATCGGGATGCGGGGTGCGTCGGTGGGCGCTTCGTTCGAGATGCGCGATGCGGCGAGCGCGGATCGCGTCTCGTCACGACTCGGCGAGCTGACGCGCGCGCTGGAGCAGCGCGGCCTCGAGCCCGACTCGTTCCATGTGCGCTCGGCGGCTCCGGCAGCCCGCACCGATTCGGACGCGACGCGCAGTGTGGCAGCATCCAGCGGCACCGTGCGCGACGTGGCCGAATCGGCCGCGATGCGACACGAGTCGCGCCCCGACATGGGAAGCGAGGCACGGCATCGCTCCCCGCAGCAGGACGACCAGCAGGAACGCGCCCGCCAGCGTCTGGACGAGCAGCGGCGGCGCGGATCCGTCTTCACTCTCGCAGACGAGGCCAAATGAGCACCATCGGCACCACCCCTTCGACGCCACCCATCGGGACTGCGGCTCCCTCGCTCGGTTCCCCCGCGTCGACGGTGGCCAACAAGAAGTCTGCACTCGGCAAGGACGAGTTCCTCAAGCTGCTCGTCGCGCAGATGAAGAATCAGGATCCGCTCAACCCCTCGGGTGGCGAGCAGATGGCGGCACAGCTCGCGCAGTTCTCGAGCCTCGAGCAGCTGCAGAACATCAATGCGACGCTCGGCGCGCAGGCGCCCACGCAGGAGGCCGTCGTCGCGACGCTGCAGAACAGCGCGGCGCTCAGCACGCTGGGCAAGACCGTCGTCGCTCAGGGCGATCAGATCGAAGTGCCGAATGGCGTGGATCCGCGTGGCCTGTCGGTCTCAGCGAAGGTGGACGCCTCGGGTGGCACCGCCGTGCTGAGGATCACCGATGCCAACGGCACCGTGGTCGGCCAGCGTCCGCTTGGCTCCGTGAGCGCCGGTCCGATCGATGTCTCGCTCGGTGACGCGGCCAAGGGCCTCGCACCCGGCGCCTACCACTACGCGATCGACGTCACCGACTCGAAGGGCTCGCCAGTGACCGTCACGACGTTCACGGTCGGCAAGATCGATCGAATCCAGGCGACGTCCCGGGGTCCCGTGCTCTACGCCGGACCAATTGCCATCCCGTTCGCCAACGTCACCGAGATCAGAAACTAGCATCCGCCGGCGCGCTCGCGCCTCGGCTTTCCTTTCATCGCTCGTTCGTCTTTCCCTCTCCTCAGGAGCTCACTTCATGCTTCGGTCCCTCTTCTCCGGCGTCTCCGGTCTGCGCAACCATCAGATCCGCATGGACGTCATCGGCAACAACATCTCGAACGTCAATACGGTGGCCTTCAAGTCAGGGCGCGTGACGTTCAAGGAGGGCTTCGCCCAGCTCGTCGCCGGCGCCAGCCGTCCGCCTGGAGATCACGGCGGTATCAACCCGATCCAGGTCGGGTTGGGTACGCAGATCGGCTCCATCGACACGCTGTTCAGCCAGGGCAACATCGAGACGACGGGCATCTCCACCGATCTCGCACTTCAGGGCGAGTCGTTCTTCGTCGTCGCCAAGGGTGGCCAGCACTACTACACGCGCTCGGGCAACTTCCAGCTCGATGCGGACGGTCGCCTCGTGAGCCCCACCAACGGCTTCGTCGTGCAGGGCCGAATGGCGGTGAACGGCGTGTTCCAGGACGGAGTCACCGACGTGAAGCTTCCGTTCGGCCAGAAGACCGCCGCCAAGCCGACGAGCAGCATCACCCTCGCGGGCAACCTCGATGCATCCGCGCCCGCTTTCGACAAGGGCACCGCGACCACCCTCGATCCGCTCGATGCGGATCAGCGAGCCATTCCCGCCAACGCCAAGTCGTACAAGGATGTCTCCATCACCACGTACGACTCGCTGGGTACCAAGCAGGAGCTCAAGCTCGTGGTGTGGAAGACCGGCAAGGGCACCTGGGACTGGAAGGTGAATCCGAGTGGGCTCGACATCAGCGGTACGGTGACAGAAGTCGCCGGCACGCATCCGCTCACCTTCAAGGAAGATGGTACGCTCGACACGACGAGCTACGATCCGCCGAAGATCTCCTTCACGCCGAGCGATGGCGGCTCCGACGTCGTGATCACGATCGATCCACGCGACAAGACCGGCGGTGGCACCAACGGGCTCACCCAGTTCGCCGGCCAGAGCAACGCCGTGCTGCGCGACCAGGACGGCTACTCGTCCGGCACGCTGCAGAACTTCACGATCGACCGCACCGGCACGATCTCCGGCGCCTTCACCAACGGCACGAACGTCGCCCTTGCGCAGATCTCGCTGGCCGACTTCAACAACCCCGGTGGTCTCATCCGCTCGGGCGACAACATGTACACGGTGTCCGGCAACTCGGGCAACGCCGTGCTCGGCTTCGCGCTCCAGGGCGCCCAGGCGGAGATCACGAGCGGCGCGCTCGAGATGTCCAACGTCGACCTGGCGCAGGAGTTCACCAGCATGATCATCGCCCAGCGCGGCTTCCAGGCAAACGGTCGCGTCATCACGACGAGCGACCAGATGCTCGAAGAGTTGGTCCAGCTCAAGCGCTGATCGCGCTGAAATGCGCTGACTTGATGGCACACGAAGGGCTCGCCGTACACACGTACGGCGGGCCCTTCGTGCATCCAGGCCGGTCGCCGCCAGCGCTGGCACGCCATGCAGTCGGTTCGTCGAAATCGCCTCGCCAGGCAAATCCCGCCGTCCCGTGATCGGCAATTCGTGCCGCCAGGGTGATATGGCCACCTCGTGCCATGCTCGACTGCTCCGAGATGGCATAGCTCAACCGCATGTAATGCAATGGGTTATGCGACGTGGCACGCACTTTAGCGACATGGCCTGTCCCCTGCCTTTCCAGGAGGCGTGCCGCATGAGCACCGCGGCTACCCGCCCGAGCGACATCCCGCAGTCCCCGCCCTCCCGCTCCGAGCATGGAAGCAACCGAAAACATCGTGGACGCACCCGCCACCGAAGGCGTCGACACCGCGCCCAAGAAGAAGGCCATTCCGCTCCTCGTCGTGATCGCTGTCGGACTGATCGTCGGCGGCGGCGGCGGGCTGTTCGTGGCCGGTCCGCTGATCGCCAAGAAGCTGACGTCCCGCTCGGCC
>JAYUTY010000475.1:0-3221 GCA_043754875.1 Gemmatimonadota bacterium | reverse complement strand
ACATGACGTGCATGGCACACGCCCGCCTCGTCGCCACGCGGGCCGCGTTCGCGACCGTGGCGAGTCGCCAACCGCCAGCACACCTCGGAACCATCACGCTACGGATGGACCAGCGGCTGATCGTCGGGCGAGCGGAGGCGGCGCTCGCTCGCGATGGCGGGTGCATCATCGCCGACGAAGTCGGGCGCGGCAAGAGCTACGTTGCACTCGCGATCGCGCAGCGATGGCGCGCGCCCCTCGTCGTCGCACCAGCATCGCTCCGTGATGGATGGGCGCTCGCGATGCAGCGGAGCGGCGTCGCGTGCGCCTTCGTCAGCCACGAGATGCTGAGCCGAGGATGGTCGCCAACGCTCGACCACGACGGCATCGTCGTCGACGAATCACATCACTTCCGCAATCCTGCGACTCGCCGCCACGCGACGCTCGCCCGGATCGGAGCGTTCGCTCCACTCGTGCTCCTCTCGGCAACCCCGGTCCAGAACTCGGCACGGGACCTCGTTGCGCAGCTCTCGCTCTACCTTGGCGCATCTGCGACCCAGCTCACGCCGCAGCAGCTCGGCGCACGCGTGCTGCGCGGCGTGCCGCTGACGGACGACACGCTCCCGGCCGTCGCTCCTCCGCGATGGCTTCGCCCGGAGGTCGATGATGGCCTCGTCCTCGATGCGCTGCTCGCGCTTCCGCTCCCTCCGCGCGTGGCCGATGGCGGCGATGCGGGGGCGCTCCGCGAGATCTCGATGGTGCGCGCCTGGGCTTCGAGCCGTGCCGCGCTGCGACGCCTGGTGCTGCGTCGCCAGCGCGCGGCCGTGGCGATCGAGCAGTGCCTGGAAACAGATCGCGTGCCGTCACGTGCGGAGCTCCAGAGCTGGACCGAGGGCGACGACGCGGTGCAGCTCGGCTTCGCGGCACTGCTCGCCGAGCGAGCGACCGACGAGATCGACACAGGCTCGGCGCTCGAGCACGTGGCGGGCGAGCGGAAGGCGCTGACGCGGCTGCTGCGCATGCTGGCCGATACGGACGATCCGGATCAGGCGCGTGCGGACGCGCTGCGGACGGTGCGCGCGCAATTCGCCGGTGCGGGGGTGATCGCGTTCGCGGAGTCGGCCAGCACGGCGCGCGAGTACTACGTGCGTTTGGCGGCCGGAGGCGGAGTTGGGCTGCTCACGGCCCGCGGCGCACGCATCGTGAGCGGAGCGATCACCCGCCGCGAGCTGCTCGCTCGATTCGCGCCGGTCGCCCAGGGAGCTCGGCCCGTCGCGCCCCACGAGCGCGTCTCGCTGCTGATCACCACGGACATCCTCGCGGAAGGAGTGAATCTTCAGGACGCCAGCATCGTGGTGCACCTCGACCTGCCGTGGAACCCGGCTCGTCTCGCGCAACGACTCGGGAGAGTGCGGCGGCCGGGCGGTCGTCTGCTGGTACACAGCTACCTGATGGCGCCTCCCGCAGAGGCCGCCCGCCTGCTCGAGACAGAAGATCGCATGCGGCGCAAGATCGCGATCGCGCGCGCCGCCATCGGCGAGGAGCTCGACGTCCTCCCCGCACTCGCGATCGGACGAGGCGCCGACGACACGCACCCGATCGTCACCGAGAACACCGCGACGCCCGAGATGTCGGCCCAACGGTTCGGCGCGATCGAGGCACTCGTCGCCGAGTGGCATCGTCCGCCTCGCCAGCGACCGTCGCGAGATCCGCCAGTGCCGTACTTTGCCGCCGCGCAATCGGTAACGAGAGGATGGGTGGCCGCACTGAGCGACGGCCGCCGCGTGGCGTCGCTGGACGACCAGGCTCCCGACTTGGATCGCTCGCTGCTGCCGGCATTGACGCTCGCCGCTGGCCGCGCGAGACGCGGCAGCCGGTCAGAGCGGCGACACGCCACTGATGCGGTCGAACGATGGCTGGCGGCGGAGCAGCTGGCCCGAGTCTGCGGCATCGCAACCCTCGATGATCCCATTCGGCGAGCGCTCGCCCATCGCTCGGCGATCGAGTTGCGGCGGCTGCCGCGTCACCTGCGAGATGCGGCCCTCGCCCTCGACCACGAGCTGCGCGCGGCGCTCGCGGGACAACTGTCGCTCGGTGCCGAATGGCTACTCTCCGCGACGCTGGCGCCTGGCACTCGGAGCGACGATCCGCTGGCGTGGCTCCGCGCGGCCTCCGGAATCGCACGACGCTTCGCGCTACGACGACTCGAGCACACCTCGGATGCGGCATCACCGTTCGTCGTCGCGCTGATCACAGTGGGCCCACTCGAGCTCGACGCGGACATCGCGGAGCCGCGCAGTTGACGCTCGCGATGACCGCGACCACGTGAGGCGCGAGCTCTGGCCGCATGTGCGACGATTCAGCGGGGAACGGCAATCCGCGCAATCCGCCCCTTCGGCCCCACCGCGAAACCGATCGCGCCGGCAAACTGCACGCTGTTGTACGGCACGCTGTCCGCGGCGCTCCACGTCGCCCCACCGTCCCGCGAGAGGTCGCTGCCGGTCAGTCCCACCGCGACGAGCTGACGCCCGCGCGTGTTCGGCACGAAGGTGACGGCCGAGCGATATCCGGCGGGAGAAGCGGCACTGTCGCCCGGGGTCCATGTGCGCCCACCGTCCGTCGTGAGTGCGACGTTGCGGCCACGCAGCGCGGGCTGCTGGTAGTCGCCCCCCGAGATCACCCCGTGCTGCGGATCCCGGAAGTCCACCGAGAACACGCCGGCCGACGCGACGCCGGCGCGGATGGGAGTGTCGGACACGGACCAGTGCAGGCCGCGATCGGAGGAATGGTAGATGCGCGCAACACGCGCGCCGCCACTCACGAACCAGACGTCGCGCGCACCGCGCACCGCGAGGCAGCTGCCGCTCGCCGCGAACGCGCCCTCGTTCGGGAGCGCGGCGGGAACACCATCGCCCGGCACCTCCTGCCAGCTCTCGCCACCGTCGCTCGTCGTCACCAGGAGAAACTTGCCGTCGACCGGATCGCTCATCGCGATGCCATGGCGGGCATCCCAGAAGCGGATCGCGTCGAAGAACGAGCCCTTGCGCGTGCTCGTGAAGCGCAGCGACCAGCTACGCCCCCCGTCGGTCGTGCGGTAGATGCGTGATGAGTCGCCGATGCTCATCGCATGCGCGACGAGCGCCGAGGTCGCTGAGATCGCGCGCAGGTCGAGCGTCGTCGCACCGGGAATCGTATCTGCGATCCAGCGGCTTCCCCCATCGCGTGTGTGCAGCACGGTGCCC
>JAYUTY010000474.1:0-9427 GCA_043754875.1 Gemmatimonadota bacterium | reverse complement strand
CGGTGCCGTAGAGCGTGGCGGCTGCCGGTCCCTTGAGCACCTCGATGCTCTCGATCTGTTCGGGATCGAAGTCGTTGAGGCGCGAGATGACACCAGAGCCGAATGCCTGGATGGCGATGCCGGTGCTCGTCTGGTTGTCGACGCGCACACCATCGACGTAGATCAGCGGGTCGGCGCTCAACGAGAAGCTGCCGATGCCGCGGATGCGCACGCGTGCGCCTGCGCCGACCATGCCGGTGCCCGGCAGGATCGCCACGCCGGCGGCACGCCCGTTGAGCAGCGCGTCGATCGATGGCACCGCAGTCTTCGCGGTCACCTCGGCGACGTTCACCTGTGCGACGGAGGTACCGAGCGCACGTTTCTGCTCACCGCCGGCGGTGCCGGTGACGACGACCTGATTGAGTTCGACCGCGCGCTCCGAGAGGCGGAAGCGAACGTCGGTGGCGCCTACCTGGACGGTCTGCGACGCCTGGCGAAAGCCGAGCAGTCGCGCGTTGAGCGTCACCGAGGTGCCAGTGATGCCTGTGAGCCGGAACCGACCGCCGGCATCGGTTACCGCGCCTCGGCCAGCCTGTCCCTCCACGGCGATCTGCGCGCCGGCGAGCGGGCGCTGCGACCCTTCGGCGAGGACCGAGCCGCTGATCGCGCCGCCCTGGGCGCGCGCCAGGCTGGCGGATGCGCCAAGCAGCAGTGTGATCGCGGCGGCGGTACCGAGGCGTGACAGCGAACGCCGGAGGATCGAGGGCGCGCGCCTGACAGGGCGCGCCGGTGAGCGAAGTGAAGCGTACGTCATCTGCGTCCTCCAACGAGGGGGATGGGGAGGGTGGACGGTCCGCCAACGGGAAAGGAGGTGGGCGGACACGGGCGAGACGCTACAGCCCCAGACTGCACCCCGCAAGGTATGCCGTCGTGGGATACCAGACTGGAAACGAGCCTTGCGAGCCTGCCGGCCAACGGTACGTTCCCGGCGAGCGAGTCCGTCTCCCGCCGACTTTCACGAGGTTGCCCATGCTTCGCGTCTCCCCGCGCGTACACCCCCGCTTCTCAGCTTTCGTCACCGCGACGATCGTCGCCGCCACGCTCGCACGCAGCGCGTCGGCACAGAATCCGTCCCGCTCGCAGGCCGAGCCCTCAGCCGCCGCGACGTTGCTGACGCAGCGCCTTCGGCCGATCCTCGACAGGCCCGAGTTCCGACACTCGACGTGGGGGATCGAGTTCTACTCGCTCGATGAGAGCCGGCCGGTGTTCACGATGAACCCCGACCAGCTGTTCACGGCCGCCTCCACCACCAAACTGCTCACCACGGGCACCGCGCTCCGGCTGCTCGGCGCCGACCACCGCTTTCGCACGAAGGTCTATCGCACCGGCGCCGTGGATGGGCAGGGCACGCTGAACGGTGACCTCGTGCTCGTCGCGAGCGGCGACCTCAATCTCTCCGGGCGCATCCAGCCAGGAGACACGCTCGGCTTCACGAACGAGGATCACGCGTACGATGCCGATCCCAGCACGCGTGCCGTACCTGGGGACCCGCTCCTCGTGATCCGCGAGCTCGCCGCACAGGTGGCCGCGCACGGCGTCAAGCGTGTCAGTGGACGCGTGCTGATCGACGTCAGCCTGTTCCGCGAAGGCGCTCGCGAACTGGGCACGGGAGTCGTCATGTCGCCGGTCGTCGTCAACGACAACCTCGTGGATCTCACCATCGGGCCGGGTGCATCGGCCGGCGCGGCCACCAGTGTGTCCATCTCGCCAGCCACGTCGTACGTGCGCTTCGTGAACCGGTCGACGTCGGCACTCGTGGGCACGACGCCACACATCACCTGGTCGTCCGATGTGACGGAGCCGGACGGTTCGCACACCGTCACGATCGACGGACGCTTCCCGATCGGGACGCCCCCGATTCTCTACAGCTACGCCGTCCCGGAGCCGAGCCGCTTCGCGCAGGTCGCGTTGATCCAGGCACTGCGCGAGCGAGGCGTCACCGTGACGATTCCGTCGGCCGCCGACCAGCGCGACTTCACTTCGCACCCGTCAGCGTACACTGCGGAGAACGTCGTTGCCGAACACGTCTCGCCATCGCTTGCCGAGGAGGTGAAGGTCACGCTCAAGGTCAGCCAGAACCTGCACGCGAGCTCGATGCCGATGATCGTGAAAGCGCTGCTCGCGCGCGACGACACGGCCAAGACCGGCTTCGATCTGGAACAGGGCATGCTCGCCAGGGCCGGTCTGGACCTGAGCGGCGCACAGCAGACGGACGGCGCCGGCGGCGATGCGCGCTTCTCGCCGAGCTTCATGGTCCATTATCTGGCCTACATGGCGCAGCAGCCGGACTTCGCCGTCTTCGAGCGCGCGCTCCCCATCCTCGGACGCGACGGGACGCTCTGGAACATCCAGCCCGATTCGCCGGCAGCGGGACACGTGCGCGCCAAGACGGGAACGCTGGCGAGCTACGACGCACTCAATCGGCAGCTGCTCGTCACCGCCAAGGGATTGGGCGGCTACTTCACCAGCCCAGGCGGAAAGCGCTATGCACTCGCGATCTACGTGAACAACGTGTCCGTGCCACTGGACCAGGGCGCGACGACCCGCGTGGTCGGCCAGGCGCTCGGCGAAGTCGCTGCGGCGGCGTATGCGACGCTCCCCTGAGCGATGCGGGTTCGTCGTGCATCTCGTGTGGACGGCCCGAGGATGAGCGTGCCGCGCGTGGACGCACCGCGGCGCGAGTTCGTCGCTGAAGCCTACGAGCGACTGCGCGAGCTCATCGTGCGCGGGCAGCTCGGCCCCGGCACGCGCCTGATCGAGACCGAATTGGCGGACCGGTTCGAGATGAGCCGGACGCCGGTGCGCACGGCGATGTATCTCCTCCAGCGCGACGGCTTCGTCGAGGTGGCCGGCGAGGGACGCCAGCAGCGGCTTTCGGTCGCGCCGCTCACGCAGAACGACGCCGAAGAGATCTTCGGGATCGTCGGCGAGATCGAGGGGTTGGGCGCACAGCGAGCGGCGCTGCTCGCGCCTGCCGCTCGAGTGACGCTCGTGGACGAGCTCCGCTCACTCAATGTCGCGATGCGCGCTGCGGCGGTGCGTCAGCCGTCCAACCCGGCCGAGACGATTCGCCTCGATGTCGGGTTTCACCGCGCGTACATGGAGGCGGGAGCCGGCCCGCGATTGCTCGCCTACTTCCGCTCGCTGAAGCCGCACGCCGACCGGTTCATCCATCTCTATTACACGACGCTGACGACGGAGATCATCGTCTCGACGCTGGAGCACGAACTGATCGTGGTGGCGATCGAGCGGGGAGACGCGGCGGCAACACGCCACGCCGTGCAGACGAACTGGCGAAACGCCGCCGAACGGCTCACGAAGTCCATCGCGGCGCTGGGGGAGCGTGGCGTGTGGTGAGGATGAACGCGCCGCGATGCCGTCAGGCGGCGCTGTCGGCGCACAGCGTCACCGCTGCCAGCTGCCGCGCTCTCCGAGCTGGGAGATGATCGTGGCGAGACGCATGCTTGCGTTTCGCCAGTTGGTTTCCACGGCTGCCTGCGCCGTATCCGCGTCTCCGCTGGCGATACTGGCGGCGATGCGCTCGTGCTCGTGCATCGACGTGCGACTCTGGTCGAGCAGCACACTCACGTAGAGTCGGATGTAGCGCTCGCTCTGCGGTTTGATGGCGCGATGCAGGGCGAGCAGCCGCGGGCCAGCCACCGCCTCCACGAAAAGTCGATGGAACTCGACGTCGAGATCGAAGAAGCGCGTCGCGTTGCCACGGCTGCGCGCCTGCGTCGCGAGCTTGGCGTTCACAGTGCGGAGTCGGGCGACGAGTGACATGCGCGGCGCCTCGGTAAGCTGCGCCGCCGAGCGCGCCGCGAGCCCCTCCAGGTGGCCGACGATCGTGAACACCTCTGTCCCGTCGGCGACCGTGAGCGCGGCGACGGCGAGCCGCCGCTCGCGCCCCGTGCCGACAGCGGCGACGAAACCCTCCTGCTCCAATCGGTGCAGAGCACTGCGCACCGGCGTTCGACTCAGCACCAGATGTTCGGAGACGAGCCGCTCCGAGACGCGGGTGCCGGGCGGCAGTTGTCCGGCAACGATGCTTTGCCGGAGTCGCTCGTAGGCGCTCGAGACGAGGCTCGGTCGCGGAGTCGAGAGCGGAGTGGTGTCGCGTCCTGCAATCGTGGGCGAGCGTCGACGAGCAGCCATGTCGGCGAAGAGTAGAGCGTACTGTCCCGTCCGCAAGACGCCGCGCAAGACGCCGCGCAAGACGCCGAGCGGGGTTGTCATCGGCCTGACGCCGGCCTCCGCCACGATCACGGCCACGAGTGAGGGCATGAGCGCGACGTCGCTCGTGACGGGCGCTGCACCGGCGCCTGCACCGGTGACGTCGGTGGACGTCACACCGGGCGCCGCGTCAGCGACGGTTGGTCAGACGATCCAGCTGACGGCCATCCCGCGCGATGCGAGTGGAGCGGCGCTCAGCGGGCGACAGCTCTCCTGGTCGAGCACGAATACCGCCGTGGCGACGGTGGATCAGACCGGACGCGTGTCGGCGGTCGGGGCCGGCACCGCGACGATCACCGCGACGATCACCGCGACGAGCGAGGGCAAGAGCGGTGCAGCGGCGGTGACCGTCACGCTCGCCGCACCTGGCATCCCGACGCCGCCCGCGGTGGGCAGCGTCACCGTCTCGCCGTCGTCGACGAGCGTCGTCCAGGGGCAGGCGACCACCCTGAGCACCACGGTGAAGGACGCGAACGGCAACGTGCTCACCGGGCGCCCGGTCACGTGGACCTTCAGCAACACGCAGCTCGGCACCGTGTCGGCCACCGGTCTCGTCACCGGGCCCCCGAACGGAAGCCGGAAGGGGAACGTGACCATCACGGCCAGTGTGGAGGGCGTGAGCGGTACCGCGGTGCTCACGGTGCCGTAAAAGGCCCGTCGACATCTCGGACTTGCGTCTTCCACCGGAGTCTGTATATATCGTTACACGATATACCGTGTGACGATATATACGCCCCTTTCCGGCGACGAGCATGGCAAGATCCAGAGGCACGGACCAACCCTCCACCCCCGACGCGTCGACGCAGCGGCCCGACGCGCATCTCCCGCTGACGCCGGCAACGTTCCAGATCCTCCTCACACTCGTGGACGCCGATCGCCACGGCTACGCGATCATGCGGGAGGTGGCCGAGCGTACGGACGGCGACGTCCGGCTCGGTCCGGGAACACTCTACGGCTCGCTCAAGCGGCTGCTCGAAGCGGGGCTCGTCGCCGAGGGCGGAGAGGAGCCCGACTCGGAGCTCGGCGACGAGCGTCGTCGCTACTACAGCCTCACGCGGCTCGGTCTCGCCGTCGCGAAGGCCGAGGCGCGCCGGCTCGAGGCGATGGTGCGCATGGCGAGGCAGAAGAATTTGCTCGGGCTGGAGCCGGCATGAGCTTGAGCATGAGCATCGCTGATCGCGTCTACTCGCTGCTGCTGCGCGCCTATCCGCCGGAGTTTCGCCACGCGTACGGTCGGGAGATGCTCCTGCTCTTTCGCGACCAGCGCCGCGACGGCAGCGCGATGGGCAGCGGCGTCCGGTTCTGGGCGGCGATGGTGCTCGACGTCTGTCGCAGCGCCCCCCGGATCCAGCTGGATGCGCTGCGTACGCGAATGCAGTCGCAGGCAGAGGGCCCGTGCAATGAGTCCCGACACTTTCGACCCGAGGATCGCATCATGACGACGAAGCAGATCGTGGCCACGCTGGGCGTGCTGGGTGGAGCGTTCGAGATCTTCAGCACCGCGAGCGAAGCGGTGACGGGGAGGAGCATGAATCACGGCAATGGCTGGGCGCTCGCAATCGCACTCGGCGTGCTGATGGGTGCGTTGCTGCTGGCGTCGGGCGTCGCGCTGCTGCGCCGTGGCGATGCCGCCACCCGACTGGCGCAGGGCGCCGCGCTCGGCTGCCTCGCACTGGTCGTCGGCCTCCACTTCATCTTCCCCTACATGTCGATCTTCTCGGTGCTGGTCGGCATCGCCATTCCCGTCGCGCTGCTCGTCGTCGCATCGCGGGCGAGTGGCGGCCGATCCATGCCCTCGATGGCGTGACGACTCGCGTTGCCTTCGGCCTTCCTACTCACCGCGCGTGATCGCCTCTGCGAGCCGCGCCCACGGAATGCCGAGGATCCGCGCCTCGGCGCGATTCGCGACCGTGCGCCCATCCGGCTGCAGGTAGAGCCACTGTTCCATGTACACGGCCGGTCGGCGAAGCAGGTAGCGCAGGTGGAAGACGGAGCCGCTCGACTCGGCATGCACCTCTCCCTTCGCATCGCTCAGCGTCGCCGCGAAGTGCGTCGCATCGACGCGCCGAAGATGCCAGACTCGTGTCTCGACCGTGCCATCGCTGAAGGTGACCGTCTGGTCGAGCCGAAACGAGCCGTCTGCCTCCATCCGCCCCATGCCATCCACACGGAGCGTTCGGTCGGTGCCGACCCGCACGTCGAGCGTTCCTTCACCAGGCGTGTGCCCAGCGAAGAAGCGCGTGGGATCGAAGATCGGCGCAGGCGCGGGCTCGGGCCGCGTTGGAAACCCGGCGAGACATCCAGTCGCCAACGTGAGCGATGCGGCGGCAAACAGGCCGCGCAGCTTCAATCTCGCGCGTGACATGTCGCGCACGTCGCGAGCAGCTCGACGCCGCGCCGCACGTCTTCCGCGCTGCTCGACAGCCCCAGTGACAGCCGAATCGCGCCAACCGGCCTGTCGTGCAGACAGGCCGAGAACTGCTGGAGGGTGAAGTCGTCGCCGGCAAGCTCGGCGAAGCAGCGGCGCGCCTCGTCCACCGGAATGGCGAACGACGTCTCTGCCGCGCCCGGATTGCAGAAATAGCCGGTGCGGAGTGATATCCCTACCGCGGCCGCATCCGTCTCCACGTGTCTGCAGTCCACCATCCGCCCGCCCGCATCGAGCAGATTGATCGCCACCGTCGCGCCATGCGCACAGGTCGTATCTGGGCCGTAGATGCGCACCATGCGCTGGCCGTTCGCGTGCACGAGCGCGCGAAGCGATTCGAGAAGCGTCCCGAACAACGTCGTTACGTGGTCGTGCACCCGCTCGATTCCGATGTCGTCGAGAAAGTCCAGTCCACGCGGCACGGCGGCGATGTCGAGAAAGTTGAGCGTGCCATCCTCGAACGCCGCCGCCGTGCGATACGGGATATGCACCTGCTGCTGCGCCGCGGCGAACCGCACCGTGCCACCACCGAACCAGGGGCGCCGCAGCTTCGCCAGCGCATCGCGTCGCGCGAGGAGTGCGCCGATTCCGGTCGGGAAGCCGAACATCTTGTAGAACGAGATGGCCACGAAGTCGGGCTTCACCGTCCCGAGGTCGAGCCGATTGGTCGGCACGAACGCCGCGGCGTCGAGCAGCACGTCGTAGCCCAGCGCGTGCGCGCGCTCGATCCAGGCGAGTGGATGCTGCACGCCGGAGAAGTTGGACTGCGCCGGGAAGCCGAACAGGTTCGGCCGCTCGCGGTCCGCCCCCGCCAGCTGCGCCTCCAGGTCGGCGACTCGGAGCTCGCTGTCGAGCGTGAGGTACCGCGTGTCGGCCCCTCGGCTCGCGGCGAACTCGCGGATGCCGTTGACCGAGTTGTGGTTGTCGGCCGTGAGGCAGAGGCGCGAGCCCTGGCAGAACGGGTACGATTCGCCGACGAGCTTGAGCGCGTGGCTCGCGTTCGCGGTGAAGATCGCGTCGTACTCCGCGGGATCGGCGCGGAAGAACGAGAGGATGCGCGCCCGCGCGGCGTCGACGATCTCCGTGCTCGCGCGCGCCGTCGGATTGCGCGAGTGCGGGTTGCCGAGCACGCTCGCGCGCAGGAAGTTCGCGTGCTCGCGCACGAGGACGTCGGGATAGAGCGCGCTGCCCGTGTGATCCAGGTAGACGTTCCCCGTCGTGTCGAGCCGCGCGAACTCGGTCGCGCGCAGGGCGGTCAGGTCAGTGTCTGGCATCGGTGGTGAAGTATACACGCGGCCGGTCGCTTGGATGCGTCGCGCGGCTACGAGCCCGCTCGTACGTAGACGCCCGGGCTCACGCCGATCGTCGCCCGGAAGTCACGGATGAAGTGGGCCTGGTCGGCATGGCCGAGCTCCCACGCGACGGCGCGCACGTCGTCCGGCGGCTGGGCCGTCAATCGTCTGGCCGCCTCCTGCAGCCGGTAGCGCCGGATTACCCAGGAGGGACTCGCCCCCACATGGCGCCCGTTCAGGCGGTGCAGCGTCCGCTCGCTGCGACCACTGGCCTGGACGAGATCACTGACGCGTCGCAGCTCGGCGTTGGCAGCGATGAGCGCCACGAGCTCCGCGACGACGTCGGCGTTCGCGTCGCGCGCCGGCAGCCGCGCGCCGAGAAATGCGTCGAGATGCGCCGCGATGATCGAGGTGTGCGCACTCGCGTCGCCGCTGCACTCGAGTACCGCGTCGCAGAGCTCGCGCGCCCAGCCACCGGAGCTCACCATGCCGAGCGCGTCATCCGCCGGAGCCACGCGGTCGGTCCACTCCGCGACGGGCCGCTGCACGAACGGGTAGAAGCCGCCCGGCCGGAACCTGACTCCGACGACACATCCGACGTCCTCGATGCGCGTGCGATATGCGCTGCGTACGACGCCCATGATCTCGGCGCGCCCGTCCTGCACCATCAGGTGCACGCACGGGTCGAGCAGCATCGCGGCAGTGCGAGGCGGCTGGCCGCGCCGGTCCCATCGCGTGACCCAGTAGTGCTCGACGAATGGCGCGAGTGCCGGCGAGGGCGCGCACTTGGTATGGTTGAAGCGCGCCGAGCCAGCACGGGTCTCGCGCTCGGGCGCTGGTGCGGCAGGCGGAGGACCAAGGCAGAGAGACATCGAGCTGCAGGACGAAGGGAGCACGGTCCGGGGCGAGCGCGGCGTCGCGCCGACTGGCGGAATTCTTCAAGACGGCCCGGTCGCCGACCGCTACGCTGCAGGCAGGCCGCAGGCAGGCCGCAGGCAGGGCGCATGCAGGCCGGCGCTTCGTCGACTCACTCAGGATATCTCATGACCGCTGATCCGAACACGACCGGCGCCGCCGCGAGCGGAACAGAGCCGGACGGCTTCGTGGCGAGCGACCTCTCGGCGTCGCTCACCGTGGCCGCACTCGAGACGAGCGTCGCCTGGTACCGCGACGTGATCGGCTTCACGGTGGATCGCATGTTCGACCGAGCGGGAACGCCGTTCGCGGCGCCGCTCCGGGCCGGTGCCGTGCGAATCCTTCTCACGCAGGACGACGGCGGCAAGGGAACGGAGCGCGCCAAGGGCGAGGGGATCTCGCTCCGACTCACGACGACGCAGAACGTGGACGCCCTGGCGGCGCGGGTACGCGAGCGCGGTGGCACGCTCGACGCCGAGCCATTCGACGGATTCGGCCAGCGAGTCTTCCGGCTCCGTGA
>JAYUTY010000473.1:0-3231 GCA_043754875.1 Gemmatimonadota bacterium | reverse complement strand
CAAGCTCGATGGCCAGCTTGCGATAGGCCATCGCGAAGCCCGTATCGAGCGCGATCGCCTCGTCGAGCAGGGCGATGCCGCGCTCGAACTCGCCCGAGCCGTTGAAGATGGAGAGGCTCTGCACGTACTTCTTGAGCGCGGCGAGCGACGGCGTCGTCACCTGCTCCAGCGGCGGTGCCGAGTTGATGCTCTTGAGCGATTCACCGATCCGTGTGCGCACGTCGCGCGCGAGCTGATCGATGGCGGGGATGATGTCCTTCGCCTCGCTGGCAGAGACGCGGAAGGTCGCCAGCACGTCGCCCGTCCCTGCAGAGATCAGCTTGGCGGCGATCACGTAGCCGCCGCCCAACGCGAGCACCTCGCCGTCGATCACGGCCTTGATCCCCTCGCGCGTGGCGATCTCGCGGCCGAGCGCGTAGTCGACGCGCTGCTCCGGCGGGCGCTGCATGCGACGCAGCACGTCACGCACCGTCGCTGGCTGCACGACGTCCACGCTCGCCGACTGCGCGAGGTCGGAGCGGAACGCCTCGGTGACCACCGGACCCATGGTGCTGTCGGCGGCCGGGCTCTTGAAGTCGGCAATCAGCAGCTTTTCGCGCGCACCAAGCACGCCGGCGCCCATCAGCGATGCGGCCGGCCCGATGCCGAGCGCGCGCGTGACCATGTAGCCGGCGACGAGCAGGATGAAGACACTGAACGCCGCGATGCCGCCGAGCGTCGTCCGGCGCCAGTTCATCCACGGGCTCGCGCGCACGGCGAGGCGCGTCAACGTCGAGTGCTGCGTGGTCGAGCCACCGGGGGTGAGCTGCGCCATCGTCATCGCCTGGTGCGCACCGTGATGCACGAACGCGGTGAAGAGGATGACGGGCAGGCCGAGCGCCATGACGATCACCGCGCCGGGCAGCACCCAGGTCGGCAGGCCGATCCCCACGATCGCCGCCTTCGCGACGACGGTGACGGCGACGAAGGCCGCCGCGTAGAGGGCGAGCGCCCGGATCAGGCGCGGTCGGCCGCCGAGGAGAATCTGCGGCATTGCCGGGTGGGCACCGCCGCTGGTCGTCACCGACTCCAGCACCTTCACGAGGTCGAGCGCCGACTGCGGGCGGGCGTCGGGCTCCTTCTCCAGGCACCGCATCACCAGATCGGCGAGGAGCGGCGGCGTGTCGGCGCGCAGCTCGCCGACCGGCTGCGGCTTCTCGCCCATGTGCGCCGCGAGCAGGCGGTGCGGGGTACGACCCGCGAAGGGCGGGCGGCCGGCGAGCATCTCGTACGCGACGCAGCCGAACGAGTAGATGTCGGCGCGATGATCGGTGTCGGGGTCAGCCGCGGCCTGCTCGGGCGCCATGTACGCCGGCGTGCCGATCGACGTCCCGATCTGCGTCAGCGTGCCGCCAGGCGCCTTCATCCGCGACGCCGAGAGCGCCTTGGCGATTCCGAAGTCGGTGACGACCGCCGAGCCGCCGGTGAGGAGCACGTTGTCGGGCTTGATGTCACGGTGCACGACGCCGCGGTCGTGCGCATAGGCCAGCGCCTTCGCCACTTCGCGCAGCACGCCAATGGTTTCGGCGATCGGCATCGGGCCGCCGCGAGCGAGGCGCGAGCGGAGCGACGGCCCCTCCACCAACGGCATCGTGTAGAACGGGAGACCGTCGGTCTCGCCGGACGAGTGCACCGGCACGATGTGCGGATGCTGCAGTTGCGCGGCGAGCTGGATCTCGCGCCGGAACCGCTCGACGGAAACGCCCTGGATCATCTCGGGCGGCAGCACCTTGACGACCACGCGCCGGCCGAGCGCCGTCTCCATGGCGACGAAGACGCGGGACATCCCACCGCCACCCAGCTCGCTTTCGAGGGTGTAGGCCAAGCCGAGTGACGCCTGGAGCTGTTCCCGCAGATCCATCGGCTCGGGACTGAAGGATGAGGACGAGGGTGGAGCAATCCGCTAAGGTAGGAGTTGCGGGGCGGAGGGGCCAGAGCGCCGTTACGGCACCGCGTCAAGCACGCGCCGCTTGCCGCTCGGCTCCACGTCGAATGCGACCGCACGTCCCTTTCGCGCCTCGATCCCCCGCACGCGGCCGAGGGCGTCGTAGTACTCCACGTACGGAAAGCCTGTGGCGCCGCGCGCGAACTCGAATGTGGACACGGCCGTTCGCCATCGTGTCCAGCTCGCGCTGTCCACGCCGACGTACAGGTACGGGGTGAATCCTGTCGCGTCCTCCCAGTTCTCGGCGTACCAGACCGACACGCCGCGATGCGGTCGGCCCTCCACCCCAGCGATGTCGGGCAGCGCCGCCAGCAGGACCGCGTCGCGCACGATCGCGCTCGTCGCCGAGTGGTCGCGGTGCATGCTCTCCTTCCAGTGCGTGAGCACGAGCGTCGGCCGCACGCGCCGGATCACAGTGGCCACCCAGCGCCGCGCCGCCTCGTCGTTCGGGATCTCGGCATCGCGATAGGGTCCGATCTCCAGCTCAGCGCCGATCGCCGCGGCGACGTCCGTCGCCTCGCGCCGCTTCTGCGCCCCGTATCGCTCGGCGGAGAGCGTCGGGTGGCCGCGCTCGCCGAGGGTCAGGTCCAGCAGGACGACACGTGTGCCGCGCGCCCGCTCGGCGGTGAGCAGCGGGCCCATCGTCAGCTCCGCGTCGCCGGCATGAGCGCCGATCGCGAGAATCGTCCGCGCCGGCGCCTGGGCCACAGCGACGGCCGGGATCAGTGCTGGAGGCAGAGCGAACGACGTGATGAGCGCCAGAACCGATTTGAAACGAGGAAGACGCGTCATGCGACGAGTATGTGCCCGTCGAGCCGGGGGCGCTACTGCGCCCGCGCTCAGTTGGCGCGTGCTCGCTCCACCCACGGGCATTACCTTGTGCGACGATCGCATCATTGGCGCTGGCTTGGTGCCGGCCGCCGCGCATCCAGACCAGTCGAGGCATTCGTCATGTCCGCTCGCGTCCTCCGTCCCCTGCGTCAGCCTCGGATCCTGCTGCGCGCCGCGCTGCTCGCATCGCTTGCAGCGGCGTGTGCGCGATCAGGTGCAGGATCCGGCGCGCGCACCGTACTGCCAGCAACGCCGGCACCTGCCTCGAGCAATGCGCCGAGTAGCGCCGCATCGGCGGGCCAGGGCGTTCGCGCGACGCACGGGATGGTCGTCTCCGCGAGCCTCATCGCGAGCCAGGTCGGGCGCGATGTGCTCGCGGCTGGCGGCAATGCGGTGGACGCGGCGATCGCCACGGG
>JAYUTY010000472.1:0-3233 GCA_043754875.1 Gemmatimonadota bacterium | reverse complement strand
CGCACGAACGCGCCCTCCGCGCTTCTGACGACCGTCGAGCCAGACACGAGAAATCGCATCGGGTCGCCGCCGAAGAGGCGCAGCGCCAGGAGCGGCAGGTACGCCAGCGCCGCACACGTCACCATCGGTGCGTAGTGGGTGCGAAGGATCTGGAACGCCGCGTCGACGATCTCGGTCGCCGAACGCGGTCGCAGGGCTGCGGTGGACATGGGCCTGGGCGGTGAGCGGAGTAGAGAAGATGCGGGGATGCGCCCAACCGAGCCAGTCCAGGGGCGCGGCGATCGAGCCAGCTCTTGCGGACCGCTTGCCCGCCGCCGGGAACACGGACAGCTTGCCCCGATGCGCATCCGAACCCTGCTCGCTCCGCTACTCGCCCTGGGCCTCGCCGCTCCGCTATCCGCTCAACGACCGGATGGAGCTGCGTCCCGTCGCTTCGCAGCATTCGTGGACGACTACCTCGACCACTTCGCGGCGCGCCATCCGTCCATCGCGGCCGGCAACGGGCTGCACGCACACGACGCGTCGCTGGAGGACTTCAGCGCGGCTGCGGTACGACGCGAGATCGCGGCTCTGCGCACCGACAGCGCCCGGCTTGCGCGGCTAGACAGCGCGGGGTTCTCGTTGGACGAGCGTGTGGATCGACGCATCCTCGCCGGCGTGATCGATGGCTGGCTGCTCGACCTCGCCGTCGTCAGAAGCTGGAAGCGCAATCCGATGATCTACGCCTCCGCGCTCGCGGATGGCGTGCACGACCTGATGACGATGGAGTCCGCGCCGGCCGATGTGCGCGCACGCGCGATCATCGCGAAGCTGCGGGGCACCCCCTCGCTCGTCGCCGCGGCGCGCGCGAACATCACGGACCCTCCGGCGATCTTCGCCCGGCGCGGCGCGGTCATGTTCCGCGGCGCCAGCGACATGCTCGGTCACGATCTCGCGCTCGCCTTCTCTAGTCTCTCGGATACGACGCTGCGACAGCGACTGCTCGCGGCAGCCACCGCCGCGCGCGGGCCGCTCGATGCGTACGCGTCCGAGCTGGAACGCATCGCCCCTCGCGCCACCGCTTCGTTCGCGATCGGGGGCGCCAACGTGGCCGCGCGCTACCGCGATGAGGAGCTGATCGACCTCCCGCTCGACACGCTCCTCGCGATCGGCGAGCGATCGTTGCGGAGCGAGCAGGAGGCGTTCGCCCGTGCCGCACGCCAGATCGACCCGGAGCGCGGCGCGGCGGACGTCTGGCGAGAGGTGCGCGCCGATCAGCCGGCCGCGGGGCATCTCGTCGCCGCGGCCGAGAGCGCGCTGGTGGACCTCACCGCCTTCGTGCGCGCGAAGCGGCTTGCCACCATACCTGATGCGGCCGCCGTGATCGTGGCGTCCGCTCCTCCCTTCGACCTCGGGCTCGCGTCCATGCACTCGTCCCCGCCGCTCGAGCGTCGGCCGGTGCGCAGCATGTACTACGTCACCGACGCGCAGCCCGATTGGCCAGTCGAGCGGCAGCGGGGATGGCTGGAGAAGTTCAATCGCCCCACGCTGGCGATCATCACCGCGCACGAGGTGATGCCCGGCCACTATCTGCACTCGCTCTACATGCGCCAGACGCCCGGCAAGCTGCGCCGGATCTGGATCGGGCTCAATCCCTTCCCGCAACCGTCGTCGGGGCAGGACGGCTGGGCGCACTACGCCGAGCAGCTCGTGGTGGACGAGGGATTTCACGGCGACGATCCACGCTACCGGATGGCGCAGCTGAGCGAGTCGCTCACCAGAGTCTGTCGGCTCCTCTCCGGCATCCGACTGCATACCGGCGCGTGGACCGTCGATCAGGCGGCCGCGTTCTTCGAGCAGAATGCCTACCTGCCTGCGGCGGCCGCCCGGGCGGAAGCCGAGCGCGGCAGCTACGACCCGACCTATGGCGGCTACTTTCTGGGCAAGCACGCGCTCCTGACGCTGCGTGAGGACGTCCGAGCGCGCGAGGGTAACGCCTTCGACCTGCGAGCTTTCCACGAGCGCGTCATGCGCGACGGAATTGCCCCCTGGGCGGCGCACCGCGCGCTGCTCCTGCCGGGTGACACCCGCCCTATGCTTCACGAGTAGTTCCAGGGCAGTGCCGCCTCGTCGACTTTGCGGGCTCGTGCGCGGCGCAGCGATTGCATTGCAGCGAGCCGGAGTGTCCGATGATCGCTTGCGGCACCCGCTCGTTCCGTTTCCGATCGCGTAGTTCGCCTGAATGGTGCTGATGTCCGAGCTCCGTCTCATGCTCTTCGTCGCGGGAGACTCGCCACGCTCGCGTGAAGCGGCGGCGAATCTCACGCGTGTCTGTGCCGATCTGCCCGGCGGGCCCGCGCACGTCGAGACGGTGGACGTCCTTCTCCGTCCCGATCTGGCGGACGAATACCGCATCCTCACGACGCCGACCGTCGTGCGTGATGCACCGATGCCGCGTCGCCGCGTCACGGGCGACCTGCGCGACGGTGCCCAGGTGTTGGCCGCGCTCGACCTCATCTCGTCTTCCGCCAGCGCATGACGACCGCCGCGCTCACGGTGCCGAAGCACACGACCGGCATCACCGGGTTCGACCTGATCTCCGAGGGGGGCCTGCCGCGCGCGCGTGCCACGCTGATCGCGGGAACGGCCGGCAGCGCCAAGACCGTCTTCGCCACCCAGTTCCTCGCAGCCGGGATCGCGCAGGGCGAGCGCGGCGTCTTCGTCACGTTCGAGGACCGCGTCGAGGACATCCGCGCCAACATGCGCGGCTTCGGCTGGGACATCGCGCGCTGGGAGGAGGAGGGCAGCTGGCGATTCATCGACGCCGCCCCCGATCCGGAGGAGCCGACGTCGATCGTGGGAAAGTTCGACCTCAGCGGCCTGCTCGCGCGGCTCGAGCACGCGGTCACGAAGATCGGCGCGACGCGCATCTCGCTCGACTCGCTCAATGCGCTGTTCGTCCAGTTTCCCGACCACCCGATCCTCCGCTCCGAGCTCTTCCGCATCACGACATCGCTCAAGCGCCTCGGCGCAACGGTCGTCTTCACCGGCGAGCGCACGGCGGAGTACGGCGCGGTCACGCGGCACGGCATCGAGGAGTTCGTGGCGGACAACGTCATCATCCTTCGCAACCTGCTCGACAACGAGCGCCGCCGTCGGACGCTCGAGATCCTCAAGCTGCGCGGCGCGCCGCACCAGCGCGGCGAGTTCCCCTTCACCATCACCTCGCGCGACGGCATCGTCGTCATCCCGCT
>JAYUTY010000471.1:0-3238 GCA_043754875.1 Gemmatimonadota bacterium | reverse complement strand
CGCGCACGATGCGCACGAGGTCCGAGCACGCATCGCGCGGCGGCATGAAATCGGTGATGACGACCACCCCCTCGGCGGTCTCCATCTCCGTTTCGAGGATCATCGTCTCGCCGCGGTAGCGACGCCGATACACGGCGTCGCCCTCGGCTGGCGCGATGCGCCACCGCCCATGCTCCGGCGTGCCGAGGAGCCCGGCAAAGCACGCACCGGAGTCGAAGCGTGGCCAGCAGAGCCAGTCCACGGAGCCGTCGCGCGACACGAGCGCGGCCGTCTCGCAGTCACCGATCAGTGCATAGTCTTCGAGCGGGGTCGACCCGGTCACGCGGCGCGGTCCGCGACGGACGCGCGAATCACCGCAGCTGCCGGCACTGCTTCACGAACGCCTGTCGCTCCGTCTCATCGTCCAATTCCTGCGCCAGCAGCGCGACGAGTGCAGTCCGGTCCGACGCCTGCGCCGCGGCGCGCTTCACGAGCAGCCCCGCGATCGGTCCCACGAAATTCGTGAGCGTCGCCTGCAGCTGCGCGAGCTCCTCGGTGGTGAATCGCGGCGTGGCCGTCTGGCCGCTGATCGGTCCCGAGATCGTGCGCGACTGCGCGAAGGTCGCGCTCGGCGCATGGCCCTGTCCGAGCTGTGGCGCCGACGCACCGCGCAGCGCCGCATCGAGCGCGTTGACGGCGTGCCAGATCGCGCGCCCGAACTCCACGGTCTGCGGATAACGGCCCTCGGGATCGCGCTCCAGCGCGCGGTCCATCACCTCCTGCACCTCGTCCGACCACGGCAGGTCGGGGCGCATCTCGCCCAGTCGGCGCGGGCGCTCGGTGAGACGCATCGTCATGGACTCGCGCGACGTCGCGCCCGGGAAGGGAAGCAGTCCGGTGAACATGTTGAACGCCACGAGCGCGAGCGAATACTGATCGCTCCGGCCGTCGAGCACGTCGCCGGCGAGCTGCTCAGGGCTCATGTATTCGGGCGTGCCGATCACGTGGCCGGCGCGCGTCACCGTCTGCCCTTCCTTGCCCGCCGCCTTGGCGATCCCGAAGTCCACCACCTTCACCAGGTCCGAGCCGTCGCGATTGCGCGCGATCATGATGTTGTCCGGCTTGAGGTCGCGATGCACGATCCCCATCTCGTGCGCCACGCTCAGCGCGTCGGCTACCTGCAGCGTGATGCTCGCCGCACGTGCCGGCTGGAGCGCCCCGGCCTGGGCGATCAGCGCCGCGAGCGACATCCCGTCCACGAGCTCCATCGCGAGATAGATCAGCCCGTCCGCCGTCTCGCCGAAGTCGTAGATCCCGGCGACGTTCGGATGGTTGATCCGGCTCGCGTTGGCTGCCTCGCGGTTGAACCGGCCGATCGCGTCCGCGTCGTTCACCATCCCCGGATGCAGCACCTTCACCGCACTCCGCCGCCCCATCTTCACATGCTCGGCGAGATACACCTGACCCATCCCCCCCTCGCCGAGCTTCGACAGCACGTGGTAGCGGTCGCCGATGATCGACCCCACCAGATCGTTGGCGTCGCGACCCTGGGCGTGCAGCGCACTGCCGTCTCGCGCGCAGAACCGCTCGTCGGCCGGATACTCGTGGCCACAGGTAGGACAGACCTTCAGCGCTGACACGTTCGGAGCTCCTTACGACTGAAGCAGCGAGAGGGACTTCTCGAGGCTGCGACGCATGCGCTCGAACGAGCGGCCCAGCTGCGAGATCTCGTCCGTACCCGTCCCTTCGAACGAGGTGCCGCTCACGTCGCCGCGGCTCACCTGCTCGCTGAGTGCGGCCAGCCGCGCGATGGGACGCAGCACGATCGCGCGCACCATCACGTTGATCAGCACGAAGACGAGCGCGAAGACGCCGATCAGGCTGGCGATGAAGATGAGGAAGGTGTGATTCGCCTGGTCGAGCGCGGCGGCGAGCGGCACGCTCACGATCTGGCTCCCCACCGTCTCGTTGAGCTGCCAACCGAAGCCGTTGGCGTCTCCGTACTTGGCGAGCATCACAGCCGGTGCCTCTTTCGGCGTGCTGTGGCACCGCAGGCAGTTCGGATCCGCGATCTTGAGCGGGCGCGCCAGGTAGAGCGCCGGCCCCACCGCCGTCATCCGCTCGCCGCTCAGCTCCTTGAGCTCCTTGTCGTTCCGGAACTGGTTCACGATGTCGGCTTCCCAGTCCGACGCACGGTCGCGCGGATTGGTCGGGTTGAGCGTCGCTTCCTTGTACGTGTACTCGGGGCGGTCCTGCCGCAGCCGCTCCATGTTCTGCGTCGCTGCGTACGACGGCACCGACTGCGACGGGAAGCTGTGCTTGAGCTCCGCCTGCAGCAGCGGCACGATCTCCGTGGACGTGTAGTACCGGCTCGCGAGCGCGCTCGCCATCATCAGCCGCGCGGTGGACAGCCCTTCGCGCTTGGCGTTCTCCTGCAGGATCTTGTGTGCGACAACCCCCGATACGGTGCCGCCGATGGCGAACGCGGCAAGGAAGGCGAGGTTGATTCGGCCGAGGAGATTCATTCGGAGTGGCGGGGCTACGACGGGAGGGGGTCCGACGGGGCGACGTTAAGATGTCACCTGCCGGCTCAGGGCGCCACGAGCAGCGTGAATGCACGCCGCGCGAGCGAGTCGGGTACGGCGTGCCGCCCGTCGAACTCGTGGTACTCCACGGCGTAGCCCTGCTCCTGCAGCCGAGGCACGATCTGCCGGCTCGTCCGGTCGATGGCGAGCACGTCGTCGCGCATGCCGTGCGAGATGAAGACCGCCGGCCTGCCGTGCGCCTCGAGCACCGCCGCCATTCCGGACGAGAAGGCGGCGATCCTCGTGAACAGGTCGCCGTTGGTCAGTCCGAGCGTCAGCGCGTACGACGCACCATCGGAGAAGCCAGCGATCCCCACGCGCGCCGGATCCACGTTGTACTCGCTGAACAGCGTCCGCAGCGCGGCATCGAGTGAGGAGCGGTCGGCGCCGAACGGCCCGCCGATGAAGTCCCACGTCGGCGCGCTCGATTGGGGTGCATACAGGATCGCGCCCGCACTTTCCGCCTGCGCCGCGAACGGCCGCATCCCACCCTCGGCGCGCCCTCCCGCCCCCACGACGCGCACCGTGAGTCGGCCCAGCGCCGCTGCGCTCGGCGCCCGCCCTTTGGGGTCACGGCTACTGCCGCTCACCGTCGCACCCGGTGGGGCGCAGCAGATGAGCAGGGCGAGCTGAAAGAGCAGGGCAGGACGACGAAGCGAGACGGCGTGGCAGTG
>JAYUTY010000470.1:0-9489 GCA_043754875.1 Gemmatimonadota bacterium | reverse complement strand
GAGGAGTTGCGAGCAGAAGGACGGGCGCAAGCACCGCGGAACACAGTGCGGCACCAAGCAGCGTGGTGGCGAGGCGGATGGCTGGAGCCAGTCGGTGCGGTGTCATCGCATGCATGATAGCCGGGAGAGAGAGCTGCCGCGGCCTCCGACCCCGCTCAATGCTGATGGTTCCTGCGCTGGACCTCTATGTGCAATCCGGTACGCGACTCACGTCGTACCACTGCTACGTGGGAGCCGGAGACGGCCCAGTCACAGGCGGATCAGGAGGACTCCTACCTCCCCGCGCCATCATCTTTCAAAGGACACCATGCAATTCCGCCCATTCGGGCAGCCCCAGCGCCAGCGCACGCTGGCCACGCTGGCCACGCTCGCCGCGCTGGTCGCGATCGTCGGTGCGGGGGTCGGCGTCGCCCGCGCCTCTGACCACCAGGACAATCCGCTGGTCGAGCTCAATCCGCAGATGGACATGAGCGACGTCTACGCATTCCCTGGCGCGACAGCCGATCGTGTCGTGCTCGTGCTGAACAGCCGCCCGCTGCTCACGCCGGCCCAGACGCCCGGCGCGTCGTTCGACCCGAACATCCTGTACCAGTTCAAGATCGACAACACGGGCGACGCAAAGGAAGACCGCGTCATCCAGGTCACGTTCAAGGGCACCGGCGCCGGCCAGACGGTGGAAGTGCGCGGACCGCTCGTGCCGCCGGTGCTGGGCAGCATGATGAACACGGTTGCCAACGTCGACCCGGTCATCACGGGTAGCATCAACACTCCGCTCGGCACCACGAGCGGTATGCAGGTGTTCGCCGGGACGCGCGAGGATCCCTTCTTCCTCGACCTCGAGCAGTTCCTGCGCATCCTGCCGGATCGCAAGCCGAGCACGGGCCCGTTCTCGCAGATCCCGGACTCGCCGACGGCTGGCTCGTTCCGGTCGGCCGCCGCAGCGGTTGACGCGCTCAAGGGCACCAACCTCCTGTCCATCGTGATCGAGCTTCCGACGGCGCAGCTCACGGCCGGCGGCAATGCGAAGATCGGTCTCTGGGGCACGATCAGCCGCTAGTCGGCCGACGACGCTCTGCTCATCACACTCTGCACTCAAAGGAACACCACATGCTGAACGATTCTCTGGCCCGCGCGACGCGACGCGGTGCCCTGCTCGCCGCCGCTGTCGCGCTGCTCGCTGCCACCTCGGCCTGCAGCGACAACTCCAACTCCACCAGTCCTTCGGTCACCACCGCTCCGGCGACCTTCAACCAGGTGCAACGCCTCGGCAATCCGCTCGTGAGCGAAGTGCTGCTGGCGAAGCGCGACCACCCCTTCCATGGCAGCATCGGTCCTTCGGAAGACGTGGCCGCCTTCTCCGACAAGGTGAAGGGGTTCGTCGCCGCCTTCCGCCCGCAGGCCACCGGGCTGCAGAATGCCCTCGCGGCAACGCTGCTCCCCGACATGCTGATCATCGACACGGCGCAGCCGCAGAGCACCGCGGGCTACCTGAGCTACGTCCTGAGCCCGACGGGCAAGGGCTACGGCGGCCGCAAGCTGACCGACGACGTGGTGGACATTTCGCTGACGGCAGTCTTCAGTGACCTGCTCGATCCCACGCAGGCGGTCTGCAAGCCGTTCACGCTGCCGCTCTGCACTGACAACGTGCCGTCGCACGGTGGCTTCACGGCGACGTTCCCCTACCTCGCGACGGCGAAGTAGCACGCATGCACGCACGCATGTACCAGTCGCCACGATCTCTCCTGCGCACCATGGGACAGCACGCCATCCGGACGAGGCGCGCTGTGCTGCTCCCAGCACTGCTCTCGACATTCGTGGCGGCGGGTGCCTGCGGCCGCCAGTCAGCACCGGCTCGCGCTCCCGCGGTGGCCGCCTCACCAGCGCTCCGCTCGGAGGCTGAGATCCGGGATCTCGACATCGCCTTCTTCTCGGAGCGCTTTCAACGCGATCCCTCCGGCGGGTCGGACCTCGCGCATCTCGGCGCGCTGCTCCTTCAACGCTCCCGCGAGACGGGCGATCCGCACGACGCGATCGCCGCCGAAGAAGCCGCGCGGCACTCGATCAGGAATCGTGGCGCTCGCAATGGCCAGGCGCGACAGATCCTCGCGTCGGCTCTCCTCGCCCAGCATCGCTTCGCCGAGGCGCTCGCGATCTCCAAGCGGATTCGCGACGAAAACCCCGACGCCATTCCCCTTCGCGCTGCGGTCGGCGAGATCGAAATGGAGCTCGGCCAGTACGACTCCGCACGCGTTTCGTTCTCCTCGGTGCCGCCCGCCCTGGGCAACCTTTCCGTAATACCCCGCCTCTCGCGCTGGGCGGAGATCGAGGGGCATCCGGACCGCGCACGCACGCTCCTCCGCGGCGCGCTCGACGTCGCGATGCGCACTCCCGGCATTCCGCGCGAGCAGCTTGCCTGGTTCTGGCTGCGCGCCGGCGACATCGAGCTTCGCACCGGTCATCCGGCCCGCGCCGACTCGGCGTACCAGCAGGGTCTCGCACTGCATCCGGGCGACTACCGCGTGCTCTCCGCGCTTGCGCGATCGGCGGAGATGCAGGGTCGACATCACGACGCCATCCGCTACGGTGAAGACGCGATCGCCGAGACGCTCGATCCTGCCACCCTCGGCACGCTCAGCGATGCGTATGCCGCTCTCGGCGACAGCGCGCGGAGCGCCGAGAACGCGCGGGCGCTCGAGGTCGCGGTGAGCCGGCAGCCGGGCGCGTACCACCGCGCGTGGAGCCTGTTCCTGATCGACCACGACCGCCGCCTGCCAGCGGTGACACAGAAGATCCGCGAAGAGCTGCGCACGCGGCAGGACGTGTACGGCTACGATCTGCTCGCGTGGGCGCTGCACAAGCAGGGGAAGAACGGCGAGGCGCTGGTCGCGATGCGGCAGGCGATGCGCGAAGGAACGGCGGATGCCCAGCTGTTCTATCATGCCGGCATGATCGAGCGGTCGCTCGGCCACACGGCGGAGGCGCAAGCACATCTCGACCGGGCTCGTGCCGTGAATCCGTTCTTTCACCTTGCCGCGACCAACTGACCGCTAGGCGCCCCACGGACGCAGAACCGCAAGTTGCACCATGCACGAAGCGTTGCGTCTTGCACGATGCAGGTACCCCGAGCGGTGATTAGCTCCCGGTCTCATTGACTCTACGGGTAGGTCAGAGTGACGGAGTGGGCCGAGCTCGATCACGAGATGAGGACATCGTGACGAATGCTTATTCCAGCCGCTCGGCGGCACCAACGGTGCTTTCTTCGGGTGTGCGCTGACGGGCAATGAGGCTCTCCGCGCTCCCGCTTCGGCCGCGTACCAACCGATTTGCGCGACTCCTCCATACAGGATCGGACTCAATGCTCAAGGTCTTTCGACGCGCTGGCCTGCTCGCCGCCAGCCTCGTGCTCGTTGCCGGATGTGCCGGCGATCACTTGGTCGCCCCGTCCTCGCCCCAGTCGCCAGCTGCTGGGCCGTCAAACTCGCTGCTGCCGTCGCTCACGATGGTGACAGGACTCCAACGCACGAACGGTCTCGCCTCCGCCATCACGGTGACGGAGGTGATCGGTGGAGCGGGTGGTACGCTCTCCATTCCCGCCGCCGGTGTCATGGTAACAGTGCCCATGGGCGCCCTCATCGCCCCGGTGACGATCACCATGACAGCGCGCGCCGGCACCCTCGTCGCCTACGATTTCGCGCCGCATGGAATCACGTTCGCGAAGCCCCTGGTCTTCACGCAGGCGCTCACCGGCACCAATGCCAACTTGCTCACGGCGCCCCTGATGCAGCTCGGCTACTACGCCGACGCCAGCCTGCTCACCAGCACGACGGCCATCGTGAGTGAGTTGATCAGTGCAAAGGTCGACCTCAAGACGTGGAAGCTCACCTCGACCATCCCGCACTTCTCGGGGTACGCCGTGTCCTGCGGACGGGAGTAGGCTGACGACTGCCGTGCAGCATGCGGCGCAGCGCAACGGAAGGGGGCTTACATCGTCAGATGTAGGCCCCTTCCGCGTCTGCCACCTCGAACGGCACGACCACTCGATGGACACCGGTGTCTCCTCCGCTTCCAACACGCACCTCACCGCCGCTCCGCCGTCCATGGCGGAGCGGCTCGGTGGCGTCATGGAGGCGGGGCAGACACTCGAGCGCCGCGGGCAGCGTGAGCAGGCACGGCATCTGTATGCCGAAGCACTCACCAGCTGCGCGCAGGCCGAGACGAACGAACGCGGACAGCTGCTGCGGTGGATCGCTCGTACCCACATGACCGAGGGCGAGTACCATGTCGCCGAACGCTTCGCCAGCGACGCCTTCGTACTGTCCGAGACGGCCGACGATGAGGCGGGGCGCGGACATGCGGTGAACATGCTGGCGGTGATCCGCTGGAAGCAGGGTGACCTGGACGAGGCCACCCGTCTGTATCTGACGGCGCGCGAAAGCGCGCTCAGGTCGGGCGACGCGCGGCTGGCGGCGATGACGGCGACCAACCTGGGCATCGTAGCGACGGTTCGCGGCGAGGAGCACCAGGCACTCGAGTATCACGAGTCCGCGTTGCGCGACGCGCGGGAGGCCGGCCTCGCAGATCAGGCGATGCATGCGTTGAACAACCTCGGCATGCTCCACACCCAGATGGGACAGTACGAGCCCGCCGGTCGCGCATTCGCGGAATCCGTCGAGATCGGGAAGGTGCTGGGCGACCTGAGCATGTGCATCCTGGTGCATCTCAACGTCGCCCGCCTACGAATCAAGCAGGAAGATTTTCCTGCCGCGCGCACTGCCTGCGACGTGGCAATGAGCATCGCGTCGCGGCAAGGCGACACACACCTGGATGGGGAGGCCGAGCACATCCACGGCATCATCGCACGCGCTGCCGGGGATGTCGACGGGGCCGAACAGCACTTCCTCCGTGCCGAAGACGCTGGCGTGCGCCGCAAGGATCTCATTCTGCAGGGCGAGAGCGCGCGCGAGCTATCGGAGCTCTACCGCAGCCAGGGGCGCAACCGGCAGACGCTGCAGCGACTCAATCAGGCGCATCGCCTGTTCGCGCAGCTACGCGCTCGTCGCGAGCTGGCCGACGTCGATCGTCGAACGACGGTTCTCGAGCGTGATTTCCTCGACGTGGCGCGGAAGTGGGGCGAGTCGATCGAGTCGAAGGACATCTACACACAGGGTCACTGCGTGCGTGTGGCCGATGTCGCCTGTGCGATCTGGTCCCGCGTGAGCGACGGGGACGCGACCTCGCTGTTCTGGTTCCGCATCGGCGCACTGCTCCACGACGTGGGCAAGCTGATGGTGCCGGCCGCCGTGCTGAACAAGCCCGGCAAGCTGAACGACGACGAATGGGCGCTGATGCGCCGACATCCCTCTGCCGGCGTGGATCTGCTCGCCGACATCGAGTTCCCGTGGGACGTGCGTCCGATCGTCGAGAGCCACCACGAGCGGTGGGACGGGCGTGGATATCCGCACGGCCTCGCGGGCAACGCGATCCCGCTCACCGCCCGCGTCCTCTGTCTCGCCGACGTCTACGACGCCCTCACCTCGCGACGCAGCTACAAGGAGCCAATGACGCACGATGCGGCGATGGCGATCATGCGCGGTGAGGTCGGGACGCAGTTCGACCCGATGCTCTTCGAGCCATTCGAGGACGTGATGCTTGTTGGCCACGGGGCGAACGACTGACGATGCGGTGCAGCGCCACTCCAGCGCACTGTCCGCAATGGAAGACCAACGACGACGGGGCAGCGATCCACTCGCTACCCCGTCGTCGTTTCAAGCAACTGGCATGGACCAGCCGAGTAGCGCTCCAGGGCTAGAACGTATAACGCGCTCCGAGCTGCACCTGGAACTGCTGGCTGAGGCCAAACGCCGAGGGCTCCTGCCGCCCGAAGTTCGTGTTGTACTGATAGATGTAGCGCTGCGTCGCGGGATTGAAGCCGCGCGTCGTGAGCGCGCCGGTGTTCGCCGCCTGCACCTCGTTGCGCTGCCCCCACTTGGAGTTCAGTCCGTTCAGCAGGTTGAAGAAGTCCACTGACAGCTCGATCCCCTGGCCGCGCAGCGTCTCGAACCGCTTGGCGACGCGGGCGTCGAGGATGTTCTGGAAGGGATTCTCGCACGAGTTGCGCGACACAACCTGACCGCGATGCGCGCTGAGGCAGGCGTTGCTCTGGATGGCGCCGGCGAACTGCGCGCGCTGGGCGGCGCTGTCGAGCCCCTGCGCGGGTGCGTGGAAGAACTGGTAGCCTGCCACCTCGGCATCCGTCGGCACATAGAGCCGGTCGTTCGCCACACCGTCGCCATTGATGTCGATGGCGTACGACGGGGTCCACGGCAGCCCGGAATAGCCACGATAGATGCCGCTCAGCTGCACACCGTACGGCAGCGTCACCGTGGGTGAGAAGACGACGCTGTGTGTGCGCGAGTAGCTAGCGCGTGCGTACTGCCCGGACAGGTCGTTCGGATTGCCGAGCGTCCGGCCACTGTTGAACAGGTCGCCGCCCGCGATGCAGCACGACGCGGAGTTGTAGTCGCGCGTGCGATCGTACGTGTAGCTCGTGAGGAGCGCGAGCCAGCCCGTGCTGCCGCGCACCTGCACGATGCCCTGCGCGGACTTCGCCTCGCCGGTGGAGCTCTGCACGAACACGTTGTTGAAGTTTGCATCGCGCCGACTGAACGCGATGTTGGTCCGGCCCGCGCTGGTACCCGTCGTCGGGATCGTAGCCGCCGGCTGGAAGACGGGAATCCCGCCCTCGATGGCGAACTTCTGCGTAGCGTCGAGGTTCGCGTCCTGCACGACGTAATCGTTCGTCGTCCGCGTGAAGACGCCTTCGAGTGTGAGGCGCCAGTTCGCGGCGATCAGTCGGTCGTAGGCGAGGTTGCTCTTCCAGGCCTGCGTGTTCTGGAAGTTGCTCGAGAACACCACGGGCGATGCCTTCGACGCAGCCGCGGCGCCGCCGCCAACGCATGTCGTCGGGATGGTGCCCGCGCTCTGTGCATAGGCGGGCAGGTCGGGCTTCGGTGCCGCCGCGCCGGTGCAGTTTAGGTCCAGCTGCGTGAGCCCAGTGCTCGACAGCGTGTTGCCGTACAGCACGTATGGCGCGCGGCCGTAGAACATGCCGCTTCCGCCTCGGATGACCTGCCGTCCATCGGCGCGCGGGTCGAAGGTGAAGCCGAAGCGAGGCGCGACGTTGTTGTGGTCCGCCGGCTGCTGGTCGTTGCGGATGCCGAGCACACCCGACGCGAGCGCGGGATTGAACGTCGGCACGGTGGGAAAGCGGCTCGCGTCGTAGCGCAGCCCATAGGTCATGAACAGCTTCGGCGTGACCTGCCACTCGTCCTGCGCGTACACGGCACCCTCGTAGACGTCGAATAGCGCGACCGGGTTGCCCGACGTCGCGGTGAACGGCAGGGCGCGCGTGAAGCTGGCCGGCACCCGGTTCGCGAAGTCCGCGAGGTTGTTGAAGCTGAAGGAGCCGAGCGCGTTGAAGAAGAAGTCGTTGAAGACATGCACCTTCGTGCCGCTCACGCCGACCTTGAGCGTGTGGTTGTCTCGCGTGTAGCGCACGTTGTCGATCAGCTCGTACGTGTCCTGCTCCAGGTTGTTCGCATGGAGCACGGGATCGGAGCCGAAGATCACTGCGGTCGTCACGTTGCCGGCACCGGGCGCCACCGGCCCGACGATCCCGTTGATGCGCAACTGCGGCAGCGGTCCGCCGAGTGCGGTCGGGTTGTTGGGACGGGGCTTCCGGTCGTTCGCCAGTTGGCCGCGCAGCTCATTCGAGAGGCGGGAGTTGAAGACGGACGTCAGCGACATGACCGCGCTGTTCGCCTTCTCCTTGTACGGGCCGGCGTTCGAGATCGTCTCGTTCACGGAGGGCGAGATGGTCAACCGGTCGTTCGACTGCTGGAAATTGAGGAAGTTGTCGCGGATGCTGAAGGTGTGGCGGTCGTTGATCTGCCAGTCGACGCGCCCGAAGACGGCCGACTCGTCGATGTTCTGCCGGAGGGCGCCGACTTCGGAGGCCAGATCGTAGCCGTAGACGGTCTTGGCGATGCCGAGCAGCTTGGCGAGCGTGTCGGGATGGATACCCGCGGCCCGGATGGTGCCCGAGTCGGCACCGGTCTGCAGCACGGGCTTGGGCTCGTTGCCGGTCTGCCGATCGAAGGTGAGGAAGAAGTGCAGCTTGTCCTTGATGATCGGCCCGCCGATCGAGCCGCCGAACTGCTCGCGCAGGTAGTTGCGCGGCGCCCGGCCCAGGAAGTCGTTGCCGGTGAGCTTGAGGCCGAACCGCTTGTCGCCGCGCTCGTAGTCGAAGACGCTGCCCTGGAACTGGTTCGTGCCCGACTTGGTGACCGCGTTCACGGTGCCACCGGTGAACTGCCCGCGCTCGACGTCGTAGCCGGCGGTAATGACCTGGATCTCCTTGACCGCCTCGATGGAGTAGGAGAAGGGGAGCCGGTCGCCGCCGCGTGCGTCGCCGCCGAAGTAGCTCTCGTTGTTGTTGACGCCGTCCACGAGCAGGTTGGACGAAGCGGTCCGCCCGCCACCGAGCGACTGTCCGCCGCCCGCGCCCGTGGCTCCGACGTCGCTCGCGCCAGGGGTGAGGACGACGAGGTTCTTGAAGTTGCGGTCCGAGGTCGGCAGCTGGCGGAGCTGCTCCTCGAGGATGCGCGTGCTGGTGCCTGTCTTGTTGCCCTCGATCAAGGGCGCGGTCGTGGCGTTGACGACGACGGCGCCGAGCTGAGTGGCCGCCGTCTCCAGGTGAAAGTCCTGTGTCTCCACCTGGCCGAGGCTGATGCGCATTGCGGCTCGTTCGGCCGGCCGGAAGCCGATGCGCTGGGCGCGCACCGTGTAGGTGCCGGGATCGAGGAAGGGGATGTTGTAGCGTCCTCGGTCGTCTGCCTGCGTGCCGCGGCGCGTGCCGGTGGCGCTATTGATCGCGACCACGGCGGCGCCGGCCACGGGGGCGTTGTCGGGACCCACTACCATGCCACGGACGGTGCCGGTGGTCGTAGCCTGCTGCGCGTCTAACGGAGAGGCGGCGAGAACGCCGAACAGCAGCGTCGCGCCGACGACGAAGTGTCGACAGAGTGGGGAGAGCATGCGAACTCCAGGTGGGATGGCGTCGGCAATCGTGCGGCAGGAGCCGCGGTCTGGGGAAAGTACAGCCGTCGATCGCCGCCGATAGGTACGACGCGCGCTGCGCAGATCCCGGCCCGCGTCGATTTTTTGACCAAATTGTGGCTCGATCGTACAGGTAGTGGGCTGCGGTTGGCGATGTCGCTGGCTGCCTTCATACCCATCCCCGCTGCACATTCGCGCTGCACAGCCCCGCACCATCGGCGGGATTCCGAATCACGAGGACCCTGAACAATGAATCGCCATACTCGTCGCGGCTTTACGCTCATCGAGCTGTTGATCGTCGTCGTCATCATCGGCATCCTGGCCGCGATCGCGATCCCGAAGTTCGCCAACACGAAGGGCAAGGCGTACATC
>JAYUTY010000469.1:0-3261 GCA_043754875.1 Gemmatimonadota bacterium | reverse complement strand
GTCGGCGCATGCGAAGGCGAAAAAGCATTCGGGCGCCGGCTCGAAAGCCGGCGCCCGAACAAAGCTGAAGAGCGGACGAAAGAAAGCCCGCGCCTAGTCGACCGTGCCCTTGCCCTTGTAGCCCCGGGTGAGGATCCGGTCGTAGCCGTTCGACGGGTTGTCGCCCTGCGCTCGTGACTTCGCGACGGCCGCCGGCCCACGGTTGTAGACGAGCAGCGCCAGCTTGACGTTGCCGTCGTACTCCTTCACCAGCCCACGCAGGTAGCGGAAGCCTACCTGGAGGTTGATGGTCGGGTCGTACAGCTTCTGGGCGGTGAGCCCCTTCACGTAGTAGCGAGCCGTCGACGGCATCACCTGGGTCAGCCCCAGCGCCCCGACAGGGCTCGTCGCGTGCACGTTGAAGTCACTCTCGAGCTTCACCAGGCGGAACGCGAGGTCTGGATCGATCCCCTCGGAATTCGCCACGTCGACGATGCTGCCGGCCAGGTCCGCGCCGATCTTGTACTGGCTGGAGTAGGCGATGATCTTGCTCGCCCGCTCGAGCTGCAGGCGGAGCAGCTCCATCTCGCCGCGTGTCGCATCGAGCTGCGCCGTAAGCTGGCGGTCGGTGGTGATGTTGAAGGCGAAGGCGGGCTTCGTGGTGTTGGAAGCGACGGAAGCCGCTTCCGCGTCGGGCGCGGTCGGACGGCGATTGCCAAGCAAGAAGGCTGACGCGCCGAGGAATCCGAGGGCGAGAACAGACTGCTTGACGCGTGTACGGCGCCGCTGCCTGTCCCCCCGGTGCACGTAAGAGCCTCGTAGATTTTTCATAAGTCGAACCCTGGTAAGGGTTTGCCTACTAGTGTCCAGCTCGCTGCTTCCGGACGTTAAGGCGCAACGGCTGTGCCAGCAAGACTTGCGAAATGTCCACTCTGTCCACCTGACTTCTCGACCAACGATATATCGCCGATCGTCATCTCCCGGTCGACGGCCTTCGCCATATCGTAGATCGTGAGGAGCGCGACGCTCGCCGCGACGAGCGCTTCCATCTCCACGCCGGTCTTCCCGGTCGTTCTCGCCGTCGTCTCCACTCGCACTCCCGGGAGTGCCTCGTCCAGCGTGAGGGCGACGGCGATGTCCGTCAGCGGCAATGGGTGGCAGAGAGGGATCAGGTCGGCGGTTCGCTTGGCGGCCATGATGCCGGCCAGGCGGGCGACGCCGAGTACGTCTCCCTTGGCGATGGCATTGCGGCGGATCGCCTCCAGCGTCGCCGGCAGCATCCGGATCGATCCGACGGCCCGAGCCATCCGCGCCGTGTCCGG
The DNA here is from genome assembly GCA_043754875.1 of Gemmatimonadota bacterium. Classification (GTDB taxonomy): domain Bacteria; phylum Gemmatimonadota; class Gemmatimonadetes; order Gemmatimonadales; family Gemmatimonadaceae; genus AG11. The sequence continues at coordinate 1,960 of JAYUTY010000469.1, read as the reverse complement.
CTTGTGGCTCACGTCCACCATCCTTGCCGAGCCGTCGGGCGCAACGTGCGAGAGCATGGCGGGGGTCGACCGATCCTCGTTCAAGCGAGCAGCCCCTCCAGCTGGCGCAGCAGATCGCTCGTGATCAGCTGCGGATTGACGTTGCCGGTCGCTCGCTCCTTCGCGCGCTCGACGACGTCCAGAGCCCGAGCCGCGGCCGTGGCGCCGGGACCATTGCCTCGCTCAGCCGACGCGCGGACCCGCTCGTGCAGCAGCACCGTGAGGGCATCGAGTGCCGTCGTGAAGGCGCCTCGCGCCTTGGCAGAGCCCTGGAGCAGCGCGGTTCGCGCCTGCTCTCGCCGGTCACGATTCGACGCCGCGTCGAGCATCCGGCGCGCCCGGGTCAAGGCGTCGGCCCATGCCGCGCCCGCCAGAAGGGCGCCTGGCGCGCCCGCCGCCAGGCGTCGCTGCTCGTCCCGCTTCGACGGGCCTCCCGCGGCGGCGATCGCCGCCTGCATGGCCGGTTCGTCGAGCACCGCGTCCACGTCGGCGTCGCCCATGCTCGGCACCCGGAGCGCGACCACGCGCGACCGGATCGTGGGGATCAGCGCGCTCGGCTCGCTCGTGGTGAGGATGATCGTGGCCCGGGAGGGTGGCTCCTCCAGCAGCTTGAGAAACGCCCCCGCCGACTCCTCCGCGCCATCCCGCATCACGAGTCGCTCGGCTTCCCCCAGGATGTAGATCTTCCGCGCGCCGATCGCCGGCGACATCGCGGCGGAATGCACCATCGCGCGGATCGTGGAGATCAGGATCCCCTCCTCGGGCGCGGGTGGTGAGTATGCTCCCGTCTTCACCCGCTCGCCGACCGCTTCGCGAAAGTCGTCCGCGACCTTGGCCGGCGACGGGTCGGCATCCTTGAGACGTGGCCGGGGAAAGAACCAGTGGAGGTCCGGGTGCGTGCCGGCGAGCGAATAGCGGCAGTGCTGGCATTTCCCGCACGGTCGGGGCTCGTCGCCGTCGCAGAGCAGCCGCTGGCCGATCCAGAGCGCGAGCCGCTGCTTGCCCACGCCGAGGGCGCCGTGGAGCAGGAGCGATCCGGGGAGCGTGTCGCGGCGGATCGCGTCGTCCAGCCGGGCGCGGAGGGCGCCGTGTCCATGGATGGGGAGAAGGGGCACGGTCGGAAGTTAGGGCGGCGCACGACTCGGGCACAGTTCATGACCTGTCGCTCGTGCCATCATTCAAAGGGGACAGCATGCTAGTTGGACTCAACGGCCGGAAGGTCGCGATTCTCGCCACCGACGGTGTGGAGCAGGTCGAGCTCGTGGAGCCACGTCGCGCGCTCGACGAGGCGGGCGCCGTCACGCATCTCATCGCGCCCGAAGGGGGCTCGATCCAGGCCATGAACCATGATGAGAAGGGAGACCGTCTCCCGGTGGATCGCGTGCTCGCCGACGTTCGTCCGAGCGAGTACGACGCGCTACTCCTCCCGGGCGGGGTCGCGAACCCGGACACGCTCCGCATGTCCGGGCCGGCCGTGCAGTTCGTGCGGGAGTTCATGCTTGCGGAGAAGCCCGTTGCCGCGATCTGCCACGGACCGTGGATGCTCGTCGAGGCAGGAGCGGTGGCGGGGCGGACGCTGACGTCGTGGCCCTCACTCCAGACGGACATCCGCAACGCCGGTGGCGAGTGGGTGGACGAGGAGTGCCGGGTGGACGAGCGGCTCGTGACGAGCCGCAAGCCGGCCGATCTGCCCGCATTCTGCGCCACGATCGTGCGCGAGTTCGCGACCGGCATCGAGGAGCGCAGCGTGGACGAGATGAGCGAGCAGAGCTTCCCGGCCAGTGATCCCCCCCCGGGTCCGTCGGCGATCGGCGGCGAGGGCGCTGCGCGCAGCTGAATCGCACAGTCGGGGGCTGGTGGGCGGGCGCGCCGTGATGACGCGGCGCGGTCGTTGCTTTGTGAGGCAAAGCACTTGACAGTC
>JAYUTY010000468.1:0-3264 GCA_043754875.1 Gemmatimonadota bacterium | reverse complement strand
CGCGAGCGAACTCGGTCCGCTTCGGTATGCCGAGCTGGCCGAACGTGACGCCAGCCGGCGTCAACAGCGTCGAGAGATCGATCCCCTGGATGAGCTCCACTGTCGAGTGGCCGAACACGGGCCCACCGCCGATCGACCAGTCGGGCGTCAGCTGGTAGGCGAGATTGGGCTGTACGTAGATCGACTGGAGCGAGGCCTTCACCGCCGAGAAGCGACCCGGGAACTCGTTGCCCCACTGCGAGGTCAGGCCGTACGGAACGTAGACACCGAGCCCGAATGCTGCCTTGCCCGAGGTCCGATAGTTCAGGAAGACGCTCGGGACGTAGGCATCAGGCACCGTGGCTTCATAGCGTCGGAACGTGGTGTCCTGCGTGAACGCGCCGTCGAGCTTGATGAGGGAACCGCCGGCATAGAAGGAGAAGCCGCGCGACTTCTGCACGGCACCTGGATTCCAGTAGATAGACGACGCGTCGTCGCACGGAGAGGAGGTCGCCGCAAACCCACGGGCGATGGCGCATGCGCCGATCTCGTTCAGTCCGAATGCTTGAGCCCCGGCGACTGCCGGGAGCGGGAGGAGCGCGATGGCGAGAGCGAACCGTGTAGCACGGTGGAGCATCATTTCCTTCCTCCTGTGGGGCGCTCGGTCCAGTGACCGGGCGGCGCGTGCCGTGGCAGCACGTCGAGCGGGGTGTCGCGGAGCTGATTCTCTCCGGCGCGGCAATATACGATCCGTGCCTCTGTCTGTCGCTACCCCGTGCGCGCGACGCTCGCTTCATTACGGCATTCTTCGCGCACTCGCGCAACTCGACGCCTTCACGGGACTCAACCGAGCGCTCTCTCATGGCGACACGCTCTGATGCGGTGACTCTTCTGGCTCCGGCCCTGCCAGGCGCCGAGCGCATCCTCACCTCCGAGGCGCTCGACTTCATCGCCAGGCTGCAGCGTCGCTTCGATGCGCCCCGCCGCGTGCTGCTCGCACGCCGGCCTGCGCGGCGTGAGGCACTCGCCGCCCACCCGGTGGGAATGGCGCTGGGCTTTCCCGAAGAGACAGGCGCGATTCGGGGGGGCGACTGGCAGGTTGCCCCGGCGCCGCATGACCTCGACGATCGCCGTGTCGAGATCACCGGCCCCGTCGATCGCAAGATGATGATCAACGCGCTCAACTCGGGTGCGCGCGTGTTCATGGCCGACCTCGAGGACTCCTGCTCGCCCACCTGGGAGAACGTCATCGAGGGGCAGATCAACCTGATGGACGCGGTGCGTCGCACGATCGCCCTGGAGAGCGGCGGGAAGTCGTATCGCCTGGCACCGGAGACGGCGACGCTCGTCGTGCGTCCGCGTGGTCTGCATCTCGAGGAGCGACATCTCGAGATCGATGGGATGGCCGCGTCGGCGAGCCTGGTGGATTTCGGCCTCTACTTCTTCCACAACGCGCGCGAGCTCGTGGCGCGAGGCTCCGGGCCGTACTTCTATCTGCCCAAGATGGAGAGCCATCTCGAGGCGCGGCTCTGGAACGACATCTTCATCGCCGCCCAGGACGACCTCGGGATTCCCCGCGGAACGATCCGCGCCACCTCACTGATCGAGACGCTCCCTGGCGCGTTCGAGATGGAGGAGATCCTGTACGAGCTCCGCGAGCATGCGTCGGGACTGAATGCCGGCCGATGGGACTACCTGTTCAGCTTCATCAAGACGTTCCGCGACCGGAAGGACAAGCTGCTTCCGGACCGTGGCCAGCTCACGATGGCGGTACCGTTCATGCGCGCCTACACCGAGCGCCTCGTGCAGGTCTGCCATCGGCACGGCGCGCACGCGATCGGCGGGATGGCCGCCTTCATTCCGAGCCGCAAGGACGCCGAGGTGAATGCGCGGGCGTTCACCAAGGTGCGCGAGGACAAGGTGCGCGAGAGCTCGGCCGGCTTCGACGGCACCTGGGTCGCTCACCCGGATCTCGTGCCCGTCGCGCGCGAGGTGTTCGACGCGGTGCTCGGGGATCGTCCGCACCAGAAGGAGCGCACGCGCGACGAGGTCCACACCACCGGCGATCAGCTGATCGATGCAACGGTGCCTGGCGGGCTGGTGACCACGGAAGGGATCCGCATCAACGTCGAGGTGGCGATCCTCTATCTGGAAGCGTGGCTGCGCGGCTCCGGTGCAGTCGCGATTCACAACCTGATGGAGGACGCGGCAACTGCCGAGATCTCCCGCACGCAGCTGTGGCAGTGGATTCGCCACGGCGCCGAGATCGATGGAGGCGGGATCATGACGCGCGAATACTACCAACGCGTCCGCGAGCAGGAGCACGCGCGCCTTGCTGCGCTACCCGACGTCGGAGCGCGCCTCGATGAGGCGTCGGCGCTGCTCGACATGCTCGTGCTGAGCGACTTCGAGGAGTTCCTCACCGTCCCCGCCGGCCGCCTGCTCGCCTGAAAGGCGGGCACGACGGAAGGCTCAGGGGCGCAGCGTGACCTGGAGGTACGAGCGCCACTCGCGCGCGACAGGGGCATCGCTCGCCCGGGCGAGACCGACGAGGAACGTGAAGTCCGGTGTGCCCAGTGCGGGGACGGCGGCGATGTGCTGCCGGAGTTCGGCGCCGTAGCTGCGCAGCGTGTGCTGCAGCAGATCGGAGCTCACTCCCTGGTAGAACAGTTGTACCGGATCCATCGGCAGCATGACATGATACGAGACGAACGTGCTGCCGCTCGCGCTCCCCACAGGATACGCTGGCGCGTCGACTCGGCGAGCATCGAGCAGCGGATCGACGAGAGGCGATGCGAAGCCGCCGATCGCGAACGCCTCGCGCGTTGAACCGCCTCTCCCGCCCACGCTTCCATAGGCGAGCCGCAGGGTAGCCAGCGACCGGCTACCCGTTGCTGTGCCGAATAGCAGCGACACCCGCTCGCGCGTGTAGGATCCATCGCCCGTCCGGCCGCTTTCGCCGAGGATGGAGATCTGTTCGACGTAGCGCGTGTCCTCGTCGCGCTGACGTGCCTGTTGCACGAGCGAAATGATTCCCGCCGCGCGCGTGCTGGCTTCGAAGCCGCTGGGACGCTGCTGATCGAGCACCGCTGCAAGCGATAGCAGGCGCTCACCGGCGTCACGCGTGCGAAGGCGATCGAGGCGTATGGCGCCACCACTCCGCGAGAGGTCGAGCGCCTCGGCCAGTGCAGGTGCGTACACGCGCGACGGCGCCTCGTGTGACATCCATCCGGTGAGCGTCAGCGCGTTCTCGAATCGCCGCGAGACGACTGACAGCACTGCGCC
>JAYUTY010000467.1:0-9543 GCA_043754875.1 Gemmatimonadota bacterium | reverse complement strand
CGGTGAGCAGCCCGGAGGCACCAAAGCGGAACAGGTCGGGCTTGAGCCAGCGGTCGCCCAGCTCGTCCTTCATGAGGAAGAGATATTCGAGCGCGTTCTTGGCCGACCGAATTCCACCGGCCGGCTTGTAGCCGACCGCGTAGCCCGTCGCCTCGAAGTAGTCGCGGATCATGCGCGTCATCACGAGCGAGAAGGCGAGCGTCGCATTCACGCTTTCCTTGCCCGTGCTCGTCTTGATGAAGTCGGAGCCGGCCATCATCGCCACCATGCTCGCGCGCGCGACGTTGCCGAGCGTCGCCAGCTCGCCGGTGGCGAGGATCGACTTCATGTGCGCATCGCCGCACGCCTCGCGGAACATTCGCACCTCATCGTAGAGCGCCTGCCAGTTGCCGGTGAGCACGTGGCCGCGCGTGATGACGATGTCGATCTCGCGCGCCCCCGCGGCCACCGACGCGCGGATCTCGCGCACGCGCTCCTCGAGCGGGCTCAGTCCCGCGGGGAATCCGGTGCTCACCGCGGCCACCGGGATCCCTGTCCCCTCGAGCGCCGCGACCGCCGTCGGCACCATCGCGTGATAGACGCACACCGCGCCGGTGGTGAGCGGCACGTCGGCCATGCCGAGCGCGTCGAGCAGGTCGTGGCGCACGGGGTGCGCGGCCTTGGCGCAGAGGCGCTTCACATTGCCGGCCGTGTCGTCGCCGGCGAGCGTCGTGAGATCGATCAGCGTGATCGCGCGCAGCAACCAGCCCGCCTGCCACTCCTTCTTCACCGTGCGACGCGTCGGGATCGTCGCGGCGCGGCGCTCCACGGCCGAGCGGTTCACACGGAGCGCGCGCACGATGTCGAGGTCGAGCGGCGTGCCGGGATTGCGCTCGACATGCTGCTCGTCGAGATGCATGACCGGCCGGGACGCGCCCGGATGGGACGTCGCGGGCGCGTCAGCCCTGGCGAGCCGGAGCGCGGGTTCGTTCTTCGCCTGCATAATTGACCCTGTCGGGAGCCGACAAAACTCGGAAGCGTCGGAAGCTGCGGTACCTGTCGCCGCTCCTCAATATACGTTCGAATTCGCGGAAGGTCGGTCAGCCACGCGGGGGGCGTCGAGGATCTCGCGAATGGTGGAGACGAGCCGCTGGGGGCTGAACGGCTTGGAGATGAAGTGCGACTCGGGGAGCAGCACGCCATCGTCGCGCACGGCTTCCTCGGCGTAGCCGCTCATGAAGAGCACAGGCAGCGACGGTGCATGGCGGCGGATCTCGGCCGCCGCTTCGGGGCCCCCCATCTCCGGCATCTTCACATCGGTGAGCAGCATGTCGATGCGTCCGGCCTCACGGGCGTGGAGCTCGATCGCCGCGCGGCCGTGGTGCGCCTCCAGCACGCGGTAGCCGTACCGCTCGAGCGTGCGTCGCACGAGCCGGCGCACCGTCTCCTCGTCCTCGACGAGCAGGATCGTCTCGCTGCCGAACAGCGGCGAGTCCCGCTCAGTGACCATCGGGGCGTGCGTCTCCACTCCCTCGCGCGAGGCCGGCAGCAGGATCTGCAGCGACGTGCCCTCGCCGAGCTGGCTGGTCACCTGCACGGCGCCATTCGCCTGGAGCACCGTGTCGTGCACCATCGCGAGCCCGAGCCCCGTCCCCTTCCCCATCTCCTTGGTGGTGAAGAAGGGCTCGAAGATCCGCCTGCGCGTTTCTTCGGTCATCCCCTTGCCGGTATCGCAGACCGTGAGCGCGACGTACTCGCCGGCGGCGAGTCCCGTTACGAGTCCACCTTCCACCGTCACGCTGCTGGTGGCGACGGTGAGCGTGCCGCCGGCCGGCATCGCGTCGCGCGCGTTGAGCACGAGGTTCATGAGAATCTGGGCCAGCTGCCCGCGGTCCGCGCGTACCGGCGGCAGGTCGGGCGCGAGGAGCAGCTCGAACCGCACGCTCGCGTTCGTCGCGAGCCGCAGCATCTGCTGTGCGCCGCGCACCGCGTCGTTCACGTCCAGCACCTGCGGCTGCACCACCTGCCGGCTGCTGAACGCCAGCAGCTGCTGCGAGAGCTGCGCGGCCCGCATGCCGACGCCGCGAATCTCGCTGATCCCGGATCGCACCGGATGATTGTCGGGCAGATTGTCGAGCGCGAGGTCGCAGCCGGTGAGAATCGCCGTGAGCATGTTGTTGAAGTCGTGGGCGATGCCGCCGGCGAGCTGACCCACCGCTTCCATGCGCTGGCTCTGCCGGAGCTTCTCCTCGAGCTCCACCCGCTCGGAGAGGTCCACCATCGAGCCGATCATGCGCGTGGCCTCTCCCTTCGCGTTGCGCACGACGAAGCCGCGATCGAACACCGTTGCCACGTGCCCGTCGCCACGCATGAACCGGTATTCGTCCGACCAGTTCGACCCGCCCTTGTCGATCACGGCGTGAATGCCGTCCATGACGCGCCGCGCGTCCGCCGGATGGATGTGATCGTACCACCAGTCGATCGTGTCCACCGTTTCGTCGGCCGCGTAGCGGAACACCGTGCGGACGGCGTCGCTCCACACGAGCGTGTTGGAGGTCAGGTTCCAGTCCCAGATCACGTCATTCGTCGCCGCGGAGACGAGCCGGAAGCGGGTCTCGCTCTCGTGCAGCGCGCGCTCGGCACGTCGCTCCGCGGTCACATCGACGAGAGTGCAGACGACCGACTCGACACTCCCCGATCGATCGCGGATGGGGCTCGACGTCACGCTGATGCAGCGGCGTCGTCCGTGGCCGGTCTCGAGCTCGATGATCTCGTTCCTCACCGTCTCGCCGTGCAGCGCGCTACGCAAGAACGGCCAGTCGTCCGGCGCGTACGGCGTGCCGTCCGAGTGCCACCCCTGGAACACCCCGCCAGAATCTCCGGCAATTCCGACGAGCGAGCGCCCGAGCATCTGCTCGGCTGCCGCACTGGCGAGGAGGATGCGGCGACTGGGCGCCTCCAGCAGGACGACTCCCACCGGCAGCTGCGTCACCGCAGCGGCCAGGCGGTCGCGTTCTGCTTCGAGCATGTGTCCGGGCTGTCTGTCCGACGAGCTCATGCGCATTCCACGACGGGTCCACGAGGGGACGGGCGGGTGGAGGAATGATCGGGCGACATCGCCCACTTCGCCAGTTTCGCCATCGCCGAGCGCTCGCGTCGCTCGCGTGAATCGTTCATTAACTTATGAGCATGAGCCGTTCCTTTCCCGACGATCCCGACGAGACCGACCCCTCCGGCGAGCCGATCGACGAGGCGAGCGAGGTCCCCGTTCCGCGGGGTCCGTTCACGCGCGAGAGCCCGCTCACCTTCATCGTGCCGGAGCCGCTGCTGCTGCGCATCGAGCGGGTGGACAAGCCGGGCGCCGCGCCAGGCGACCAGCCGGTGGCGTTCACGCGGGCCGGCCCCAAGGACGTGCTGCTGGCCGTGAACGCCTATCCGAACCGGCTCGTGGACGCGTTCTTCGCGAGCGACGCCTTCGGCGAGCCGGTGATCGTCGTCGGTGCCGCATGGGAGGAGGAGGGCGGGATTCGCGGAGAGCTGAGCGCGCTGCTTCCCGAGCGCACGATGCGAGCGATCCAGGACACCGTCGTCGACGACGAGGAGGACGAGGAGCGTGAGCCGTGGGCCGCGTCGGCGACGATGGGCGGGACGTCGTACGAGGAGGCGATCGGCCGCGCCGCGGACGAGGATGACGACGAGGACGACGAGGACGACGACGATCTCGACGATGAAGACGATGACGACGAGGATGATGATGACGACGACGACGAGCTCGAGGACGATGATGACGCCGAGCCGCACTTTCCGCTCGTGATCGGTGCCGTGCTCCGCTTTCCGGAGAACCGGAAATTCCCGAACGACTTCGAGCTCGAGGTGGATGACCTGATGCGCTCGATCCTCGAGGGGCGCGCGATGGATGCGGCCGAGAAGCGGATCGACAACCTGCTGGGTGGGATCTAGCAGCCAGTGACGGCACGGTCGTTGCTTGGTGAGAAAAGCAGAGCCGAAGCCACCATCGCGTGAGCAACGCTCGTCGGCCGGCCCGGTAACGCCTCGCGTTGCCGGGCGGTCTCGTTTTTCTGGACCCGTCTGCCGGGAGTCTTGGAGCCTCGCGTGTCGCGCGGCACGAAGCTTCCATCGTGTCCATGGAGAAAAGCTGTGGCGGTTCGCTGAGCGTGCACGACCGTCTTCACCAGCACAGCCGTAGGTGATCTGGTGTCCTGGAGTGTCGATACGAACGGCCACATCTTCCCCGCCAATGGCGGGGCGGCCGATGATCAATATCCCCAAGTCGTCGTCGATCGCAGCGGCGTGGAGTGGACCGTTCGCGAGGTCGCCACGCCGCAGGCCTGGGCGCGCGGGGAGCGATGCCTCGTGCTCAACTCGCGCGAGTGCGTGCGCCGTATCTGGCGCTACCCGGCCGAGTGGCGAAGTCTCGACGCCGACACGCTCCTGAGCCTCGGCACGGTCGACTGAAGCCTTCGCCCAAGGGGGAAGGAGTAGCCCGGTGTCGGGTATCATTGCTGGCGCAGGTCGCGACCTGCCGCCAACATTGATGCTCTTCCCGCCGACCGCACAGGTACTTCTCAGATGCCTTCGCTCTTTCCGCTTCGCTCGACGTCCGCGCCGCTGCTGACGCTCGTGCTCGCCACTGTGGCCTCGCTCGCCGCCTGCTCGTCGAACACGCCGCCCGAGGGGTCGCCGCAGCCGTCGACGCGCACGGGGCAGCGCGGGCGCACCGATGTCATCCGCGACTCGCTGCGTCGCACCAACACGGTGATCGAGAACAACCGCCCCGATGCGCCCGCGCGCGCCGGCGTCCTCGTCGTCGCCAACCAGGACGGCGCGAGCGCCACCGTGCTCGACGCCTCTACGCTCGCCACGATCGCCACCGTTCCCGTCGGCGTCGGCCCGCACGAGGTCGCGGTCTCTCCCGACGAGCGCTGGGCCGTGGTGACCAACTACGGCAATCGCGACGTGCTGGGGAACACGCTCAGCGTGATCGACCTCGCGGCGCCGACCCCGGTCGTCGCCCGCACGATCGACCTCGGCGAGTACCACCGCCCGCACGGCGCCGCCTTCTTCGCCAACGGGACCAAGCTCGCCGTCACGAGTGAGACCTCGCAGCGGCTGGTGCTCGTGGACTTCGCGAGCGGCAAGGTGGACACCGCACTGGCCACGAACGCGCGCGGCTCGCACATGGTCACACTCAAGCGCGACGCGCGCCTCGCCTGGACGGCGAACATCGCGGACAGCAGCGTCACCGAGTTCGACCTCGCGGCGCGCCGGACGCTGCGCACCTTCCCGGCCGCGCCGAACGACGAGGGGATCGCGACGACGCCCGGCGGGCTCCTGCTCTGGGTCGGAAGCAATACCGCCAAGACGGTGACGGTGTTCGACATGCCGAGCGCGAAGCCGATCGCCACGCTCACCGGCTTCGGCTTTCCATATCGGATCGGCATCTCGCGCACGGGGCGCGTCGCCGTGGTCAACGATCCGACGAGCAACAAGATCTGGATCTACGACGTGGGCTCACGCCGCGAGCTGGCGCAGATCGACCTCTCCAAGGCGGAGGGGGTGAAGCCCACAACCGGCGGGCAGCCCGGTCAGACGGGCGCTGGCCCCGAGGGGATCACCTTCGACCCGATCGCCGACTTCGCGTACGTCACGCTGCACGGCACCAACCAGGTGGCGGCGGTGAACCTGGCGACGTACAAGGTGATCGGCGCTGGCGCCGTCGGCGCTGGCCCGGACGGGATCGCGTACTCGCCGATCGTGCGGCGGAAGTAAGGCGGAAGTAAACTGGCGCGCGCCGGCCGTTCAGCCGGCGTGCGCTTCCAGCCAACCCGTCACCTCGCCCCACGTCGCCGCGTCCTGCAGCAGCAGCGTGAGGAAGTACGTCACCAGCTCGTCGCGTGGAAAGCGGCTGGCGATCGCGTCGGCCGCCGCGCCGATCTTCGCCGCCTCCTGCGGCGGCACCTCCGTATTCTCGGAGTCGATGCGCCCCTCGTCGTTCGGGATGCCGAGCTCGTCGAGGAACGCCGCCATCATCGGCCGGCGATGTCCGAGGTGCAGGTCCACCACGTACGCGCTCAACAGCTGCAGGTCGTCCAGCGGGAGCCGCACCGCCTCGGCGATCAGCTTCGCGCGCGGCCACGTGGCCACCGTCTGCGGACGGAACTTGAGCGCGGTCGCGACTGACGCACGCGTGGTGCTCTTCACCCAGCCGTTCTCGTCGTCGTCCATCGCGGCGGTGATCGCCTGCGCGCGCTCCTCCGAGGTGAGCGCCTTCCACAGCTTGCGGACGGTGGTCGCGGTCGGCTCGGCGGCCAGCGCGGCGAGGGCGGGACGAAGTGATGTCGTATCAGGCATCCGGCGAAGCTAATGGACGCGCCCTCCGCAGTGTGAGGGGCACGCCTGGCCGCTTCCAACCTTCAATCGCCAGCCGATGTCCCACGAACGTCTCCCCACCAGGACGTTCGATGCGACTGCTCCATCTTCCACCCCGCGTGCTCGGCACGTTCGGCGTGCTCGCGCTCGCCACGGCGCTCTCCGTTACACCGTTCAATCGCGCCGAGGCGCAGTCGCGCACCAACGCGGCGGCCACCACTACCACCGCCGCGACTGCGATAGTGACCGTGACTCCGGCCGCCACTGCCACCGCCGCGCGCGCGACACGTGCCGCCGTGGCGCCGGTCCTCGATGGTCGTGCCGACGATGCGGCGTGGGCCGAGGCGCAGGTGATCGACCAGTTCCTCGAGTACGAGCCGGATAACGGCAAGGCAACGCGCTTCCGCACCGAGGTGCGCGTCGTCTACGACGACCGCAATCTCTACGTGCTCGCGCGCATGTTCGATCCCGCACCGGACAGCATCGTCTCGCTCCTCTCGCGCCGCGACGTGCGCACGTCGAGCGAGCAGATCAAGCTCGTCATCGACTCGTATCACGACCGGAAGACCGCGTTTCAGTTCATCACCAATCCGGCCGGGGTGAAGCGCGACTACTACGTCTCGAACGACAACAACGAGGATCCGTCGTGGGACGCGGTGTGGGACGTCGCCACGCGTATCGACTCGCTGGGCTGGGTGGCGGAGTTCCGGATCCCGTTCAGCCAGATCCGTTACGCGGGTGGCGACGAGCACACCTTCGGCCTCCTGATCGTCCGTGACATCGCGCGCACCGGTCAGAGCCTCTCGTGGCCGCTGTACCACAACGACCGGCAGGGCTACGTGTCGCAGGCGGGCACGCTCGATGGCATCGGACGCCTGCCCTCGCCGCGACGGCTCGAGATCCTGCCCTACGCCGTCGCCAAGAACGACACGCGCGATTTCGGCGCACCGCGCGCCGGCGGGCTCGCGCGCTACGACCATCCCAACAAGCTTACGGCCGGCGCCGATCTCAAGTACGGGCTCTCCAGCAATCTCACGCTCGACGCCACGATCAATCCTGACTTCGGGCAGGTCGAGGCGGATCCGGCGCGGCTGAACCTCGGCGCGTTCGAGACCTTCTTCGAGGAGCGGCGCCCCTTCTTTCTGGAAGGCGCCGGCATCTTCGACTTCTGCACCGCGTATGACGACATCGACACCGGGTGCACGGGGCTCTTCTACTCGCGCCGAATCGGTCGCAATCCGCAGCTCGCGTCGCTCTACGGCGACCCGACGAGCGCGACGTCCACACCGATCGCCACGGCCGGCAAGCTCACCGGGCGCCTCGCGAACGGGATTTCCGTCGGCTTCCTCGACGCGGTCACGCAGCAGGTGGACGGCATCGCCATGATCGATGCCCAGCGCGCCGCGATCGAGCCGCGCACCAACTACGGTGTCGTGCGGATTCAGCGCGACAACAGCGACGGCAAGGGTGACGTCGGATTGATGCTGACGTCCGTGAACCGCGCGCTCGATCCGGGGTCGAGCGACTATCTCCGCCGCTCCGCGTACAGCGGTGGGCTCGATGTGCGGCGCCGCTTCTTTGGCGACCGCTATCAGCTGCGCGGCTACACGGCGTTCAGCGGCGTGCGCGGCTCCGACTCGTCGATCGCGCGGCTGCAGCGCAACAGCGTCCACGGCTTCCAGCGTCCGGACGACGACCTCGCCTACGACCCATCACGCCGCTCGCTGGGCGGCGACGCGGAGCGCATCTCGTTCAGCAAATTCGGCGGCGGGATCACGCGCTTCCAGTCGGTCTACCAGCGCTTCTCGCCGGGCTTCGAGACCAACGACCTGGGCTACCAGCAGCGCGCGGACGAGCAGCTCTTCCGCAACTGGTTTTCTCTCAGCTTCAACCAGCCCACGCGCTACTACCGCCGCGCCCTGCTCAACTTCAATGGACAGGGGCGGTGGACCACGGCTGGACTCCCGCTCAGCGCCGGGTTCAACCAGAACTCGCACATCCAGCTGCCCAGCCAGTGGTGGTTGCACTTCAGCGGCAACCTGAGCAACCCGTTCACCAGCTATGACGATCGGGCGGCACGGGGTGGCGCGGCGGTGCGCCGCTCACGCTCGATGAGTGGGCAGCTCGGCGTCGAGTCGGATAGACGCCAGGCCGTCTCCGGCTCTGCGTTCGTCGGTGGTGGTCGCACCCCCGAGAGCAACAGCTGGAACGCCTCTGCGAACCCGGGGGTGAACTTCCGCGTGTCGAGCCGCTTCTCCAGCTCGGTCGGGATCAACTACAGCCGCAACGCCGACGACGCGCAGTTCTACGGCAACGTCGGCGCCGACGCGAGCGACACGACGCACCATACGTTCGCGCGGCTGGACCAGACGACGATCGGCATCGCCACCCGCCTCAACTTCACCGCGACGCCGAACCTGTCACTGCAGTTCTACGGCGAGCCTTTCGTCTCCAACGGTACTTACGCAGACCGGAAGGAACTCGCCGATCCGCGCGCCGAGCAGTACGCCGCGCGATTCAAGCGCTACGGTACGACGGGCGGGCTGTTCGACGGATTCAACTACCGGCAGTTCCGCTCCAATGCGGTGCTGCGCTTCGAGTATCGGCCTGGCAGCACACTGTTCATGGTGTGGCAGCAGGGGCGCAGCAACTATCTCGTACCTGGCGATCCGGGGTACAACGGTGGCTATGAACTCGGCCGCGACTACGGTGTCGCGTTTCGCGATCATCCGAATAATACGTTTCTGGTCAAGTGGTCGTACTGGATGAATCCATAATCGGTCGTGGCGGTTACTGGAGACTGCGGCAACTGAAGAAGTGCAGTTGCCAGTAACCGCAGTTGCCAGTAGTGCATCCGAGCCATGCTCCACCTGTTCCGTGGTCGGGCAACTACGACACGAGCTAACAGCTTTCAGTAAGCAGGTACGAGTTGACCTGCGCTTGCCCGGTGGCCCCCGGCGCGTCGAAGGCTCCCCGCACCCGAGTCTCTCGCACGCTTCGTCCCGAAGACGAGGCACAGTGCCCAAAGCCGTCGACTCGAACCTCGTCACTGAAAACTGTTAGCTCATGTCGTAGTTGCCCGAAGCCCGTCGGGCGGCAAGTGGCCCGGATGCACTACTGGCAACTGGAGTTACTGGTAACTGCAGTTGGCAGTAACCGCAGTCTCCAGTAACC
>JAYUTY010000466.1:0-3275 GCA_043754875.1 Gemmatimonadota bacterium | reverse complement strand
CCACCGGCCACCGCCACGCTCACGGCGGCCGACGCCAGCGCCTGGCTCGACGGCTACATGCCGTACGCGCTCGGGACTGGTGACATCGCCGGCGCCGTCGTCGTGGTGGTGCAGAATGGCGAGATCCTCACCATGCGCGGCTACGGATACGCCGACGTCGCTCGGCGCACGCCGGTGAATCCGGCGCTGACGCTCTTCCGGCCCGGCTCGGTCTCCAAGCTCGTGACGTGGACCGCGGTGATGCAGCAGGTCGAGACTGGAAAGATCGACCTCGACGCCGACGTCAACCGCTACCTGGACTTTCGTATCCCACCGCGCGACGGCAAGCCCATCACGATGCGGCAGCTGATGCAGCACGTCGCCGGCTTCGAGGAGCAGGTGAAGGGGATCATCTCGACCGATGGGAGCACCGTGCCCTCGTATGATGCGCTCCTGAAACAGTGGACGCCGTCGCGCATCTATCCTCCCGGCACGACGCCGGCCTACTCGAACTACGGCGCGTCGCTCGCCGGCTACATCGTGCAGCGCGTCTCGGGCGAGTCATTCGACGCGTACGTCGAGCGGCACATCTTCGCGCCGCTCGCCATGACGCACTCGACCTTCCGGCAGCCACTGCCGCCCACGCTCGCGCCCCTGATGTCCAGGGGATACAAGGCGGCCTCCCAGCCACCCACTGGCTTCGAGATCGTCGGACCGGCACCCGCGGGCTCGATGTCATCCACCGGGGAGGACATGGGGCACTTCATGATCGCGCATCTCGCGGACGGCGCGTATCACGGCACCACCATCCTGCAGCCCGCGACCGCACGGATGATGCACGACTCGCCGCTCACCATCCTGCCACCGCTCAACCGGATGGAGCTCGGCTTCTTCGAGACGAACATCAACGGGCGCGAGGTGATCGGCCACCTCGGCGATACGGAAGACTTCCACACCTCACTGCACCTGTTCATGAAGGAGGGGGTGGGCTTCTACGTCTCGTTCAACAGCGCTGGAAAGGCTGGCGCGGCAGGCACGATGCGCATCGCGCTCTTCCGCGATTTCGCGGACCGGTACTTTCGCGGACCCGACGAGCTCAGCACGCGAGTCGACAGCGCCACGGCGGCGAAGCACGCTGCGATGATGACCGGCAGCTGGATTGCATCGCGGCGCGCCGAGTCGAACTTCGTGAGCGCGGTGACCTTCGCGAGCGAGATGAAGGTCGGCGCGCGAGGCGGCCGGCTGGAGGTGCCATTCCCTGGCCTCAACGGTGGACCGCGGAAGTGGCTGGAAGTCGCGCCCTTCGTCTGGCAGGACGAGGCGAGTCACGAGCGGATCGCTGCGAAGGTGGAGAACGGCAAGGTCGTCCGCTTCAGCTTCGACGAGCTGGCCCCATTCACCGTGTATGACCGGGCGCCGTGGTACAAGGACAGCGGGTGGCTGATGCCGCTCCTCATCGCGTCGCTTCTGGCGCTTGCGATCACCGTGATCCGCTGGCCCGCCGCAGCCCTCGTGCGCCGCCACTATCGCACGAGGCTCGAGTTGGAGCCACGGGCGATGCGCGCCTATCGCTGGAGCCGCATTGCAGCGACGGCGCTGCTCGCGGCCATGCTCGGCTGGGCCATTCTGCTCGGCAAGCTGCTGTCCGACCTCAACATGACGAGCTCGCGCTCGGATCCGCTCATCCACTTCGTGCAGCTGTTCGGCATGATCGCGTTCTTCGGTGGCGCGGCCGTGATGCTCTGGAATCTCTGGGTGGTCTGGTCCGGCGGCCGACGGTGGCCGGCGAAGGTGTGGAGCATCGCCCTCGCGCTCTCTGCGTTCACGCTTCTCTGGATCGCGGTGGTGTTCAAGCTGACGGGCCTGGGCGTGACCTACTGAGTCGTCAGCTCGCTCACCCGCGCCTCGGCATGACGCCGGATCGCGCGGAGCATCGAGTGACGAATGAGCCCACTCCCTGGACGGACCGCGAGCCAGTAGAGACGAAACTTCCAGCGCGCGTCCGGCGCGCACCGGACGCGCGTCTCCGTGCGAAGCTCGCTCGAACCGTCCGCCTGCGGCTCGACGGTGAAGTTCCAGCACGCGAGCGCCTGTCCCGCCGGTGGACCGGCTCGCACCATCTCGGCCGAGAGGGTGGTGCAAAGGTCGCCGCGTGGGGTCCAGAAGCGGCCGAGCAGGCCGATCACCAGCTCGTTGGGCGCGTGCTGGGCGATGACGCGGAAGCCCGTGCGCTCGAAGTCGCGCAGGCGGGCGCCGCGCCCGCGTTGCGATGTGCGCCGACGGAGTTCCTGGCGCGCGTCAGACGGCGATCGGAGCATCGCAACGATCGCGGCCGGCATCGCGCGGAGAGTGAGGAGCGTCTGCGTGAGGAGCCCACCCGAAAGATCCGCCTCGGGAATCGACGCGAAGACGACGTCGGCAGGCGCACGCACCGTCATGCGGTGTCGCTCGACGACGTCGTACTCGGGCATCAGGTCGTCGAGAAGCAGGTGCGCAGCCTCGGGTTCATGGCAGGTTCAGATCAGTGCTCGAGCCACTCACACGCGACGGCGCGACGCCATCAACAGGCCGATACCCACCACTGCCAGCACGGCGCCATAGACGGCCCACTTCGTCTGGCCCGTCATGAAGCTCCCCGGGAGGACATTGATCCCCTGAAGGATCCAGACACCGCCCATGCCAATACACAGGGCGCCTACGACGTTCAATGCAATTCGCATCGGAAGACCGGAAGATGGTGGTCGATTGCTGCCCAGTGGCGGGCACAATCGTGCTTCGTGTTGTCGTGCGGCTCACGCAGCCGTCGCTCGAAGGACGACAGCTCGGTGCTCATCGGTGCTCATCTGGAGAGCAGCTGCCCGTCCTTCACCCTGACCCGTATCGAGTCGGTGCACACAAAGCGCGCGAGCGGATCGCACGCCAGCACGAGAAAGCTGGCCTCGTCGCCGGCGTCGAGTCGCCCGACGGCGCGCCCGGGGAAGATCGCGCGCGGCGTGTCATGCGACCACAACTGCACGAGCGCCGAGTCGGAGAACACGCCGAGCGAGTGGAGGTAGCGCGCCTCGGCCTTCGAGTCGTCGCCATACGTGTCGCTGCCGAGTGCGAGTCGCACCCCCGCGCGCTGCAGCGTCGCGAGATTGCACCGGTGCAATGCATCGAGTGCGCGCCGCGTGAGGCTGTCAGGGCCCGCCGCGTCGAGTTCGGCGGCGCCGCCGAGTGTGGTGACGACGATGATCCCGCGTCGCGCGGCCTCGCGCGCATCTGCATCCGCAATCGTGTACGGCGCGGAATTCACG
>JAYUTY010000465.1:0-3278 GCA_043754875.1 Gemmatimonadota bacterium | reverse complement strand
TGGATGAGGCCGCAAGTCCTGCGCCGCATTTCAGAGGAGCCCTCGTGGGTGTGGTGGGGCCCACACAAGTCACACTCAAGGGGAGCGATCCAGCACCGGATTGCGATCAAAGAACGCGACGGGGATCAAGTCGAATCCAGCCTCATGAACGGGCATCACCGGCCAATCCTCGGGACGCGGGATGTGGGTTATGCCGAGCGTGTACCAGAGCACCACATCAGCTGGAGAGAGCGGGCGGTTGGCGGCACTCCACCGGATCAGCCCCTCGCCACCGGGAGATTGATTCGGGTAGTTGCCGGCCGCGTACCGCTCGCTGTCCGCATGGGCGGTCACCCACAGGTGTGCGCCGACGAACCCGGCGCGCTTGCGCACGGGGCTCTCTGCCGTCATGAGCGCGTCCGCGTTCGCGCCGGGCACGAGCTCGTAACCCGCAGGCATTCCCCAGGCGCTTCTCGATGCAGGATTCACCACACGCCACCGCCGGCTCGTGTGAAGGTCGAGGCCGCGCCGGGCGGAGTCCTCGGACGTGAGGAGCCGTGCCGTCGTCGTGAAGCCGCCACCATGCGCATTGGCGAGACCCGCTGGCAGTGTCCGGGTCTCGATCTCCTCGACCTGATTCGGCGCCGCGCCATCCACGTCGAGATCGAGCCTGAAGCTAAACAGATGTTGATGTTGCACAGCTGCCACACCTGCGGCGACCACGTGCGACAGTGAGTCATGCGTACCGGGTGCGATTCCCTTCGGCGTCATCACTCCCGTGAGGAGCACACGATGGCCAAGGGAGCCATCTTCACGGAAGATCCATTCGAAGCCATAGTCGTAATTTCCCAGACGACTCACCGACAGGACGACCAGCTCGCGCGCGCGTCGGGCGACGGCTCCGTGCCTCCACGAAAATCCTGCATCGCGCTCGTAGAGGGCAATCGCCCGCGGCACGTCTCGCGGTGCGCCCGATTGATCCGCCATGGTCGCACTGAGGAATGCCGCACCAGGGGGCACGTCGACGCCGGCGTTCAGCGGCGAGATATCCGCGCCCATTCCTAACTCGCCGGCGTCGAACGAATTCCGGAAATACCACCCCGCACCCGGGTCCCCATACGGGACCACCATCTCCGACAGCGACGCGCGGTACATCACGCTTCGCATCTTCGAGCCGTCGTCGAATCGGACCGTGTAGAGCACGAGTCCCTCTCGCGGCCTGACGGCAACGCGAAAGTGCCAGCGTCGCCAGCGCACCTCCTGTCCCTCTACACTCGGCGTGGCGCCTGCCGACGGCCCCTCTGACCATGTTGGTGTGGGGCCTTCTGGCGAAATGGGTGGGGGAAGCGGCCGCCACGCGCGCGACTCGCTTTCCGCGTTCGGTACCGGCGCCGCGAGCGTATCCTCGATGCGTACGACGCGACGCGCGGTCAGATCTAGCAGGAGGACGAGCCCCTCGACGGGACGCGCCATTTCGTTCTCCTTGGACGCACGGACGTATGTCAGCGCGCGCACGAGCCGGTCGCGGGTCGAATCCTCGGCACCGAACGCACCTGCGCTCCACCCGAACACCGCGACGTCGGAAGAGGACAATCCCCGCTTCGCGAGCCGCGCGCGCCATTCCACGCTCGCGCGGGTCAACGAGTCCGTCAGTACGCCATCGATCGCGTCGAGCGCAGGTTGCACCCCCGGCACCTGACGCCAGTTGCGCACGACGCGGGCACCCACGTCCACGACTGCTTCTCCTGTGGTGTTCCGTCGGGCGTCGTACAGGACGACGAATGCTTCGCGCGGAGTGGTCCGGCCGCTCAGCACGTCAGTCTTGGATGGCTCATGAAGGTCGAGCAGCATCACACGACGGTCAGTCGTCAGCAACCCGGCGCTCTGTAGCACTGATCGTGTTACGCGAATCTCGTCGCCATCGAGAGGGTCGAGCGCGTGTCTCGCCGGCGGCGCCTGACGGCAGCCGAGGGCGAACAGCGGCAACGCGAGCGTGCGTGTCGTGGCACACCAGAAGCGGCTGACCGAGAAGTAGCTCACGAATTCGGGTTGGGGAAGCCAGGCGGGCGTGGGAGCCGTGATTGTAGTCCCGCACCGCACGACTGTCGAGGCTACGCCATCGATGCGGCGTCACCTGCACCCGCGCACGAGTACAGCTCCGTCGGCTGGTCCACCTCGAGACTACAGCTGCACGCCCTCGATCCCCATCTCCCCGGGCAGCTCGGGCGCCACCAGCACCGGGCATGTCGCGCGGCGGACCAGGTCGGACGACGTGCTCTTCACGAAGAGGCGCTCGGCGAACGCATGACCCAGTCGTCCACACGCAAGCAGCCCCGCGCTGCGCGACGACGTCTCGTGCGCGATGACGTCCGCCGGATCACCGTGCAGACACATCGTCACGACACTGACGCCGGGCACTGTCGGCAGACGCCGAGTGAATTCGACGAACCGCTGCTCACATTCCTGCACGTACGCAGCATCCGGCCATCCCACCGCCGTGTCGTTGAGCGGGTCACAGATCTTCACGTGCAGGAGGGTGAGCCGGCCGCCGACCGACATCATGGGCAGTGCGGCGAGCGCCGCGCACAGGCTCGCCGCGCTGAAGTCCACGGCGACGATCGCGGATGAGACCGGGCCAACGCGTGCGCCTGGGGGCACGATCAGCACTGGCCGGTCTGCAATGCTGAGGATCTGCAGCGCCCGCTCGCCGAACACATGACGTCCCACGTGCCCGTGCACGCCCGTGCCGATCACGATCACGCGCGCTGCACAATCACGCGCGGCCTGCACGACTGTGCGCGCCGTCGATCCGTCGAGCACCTGGACGTGCTCGTCTGTGCCTCCGCCGCTGTGAAGCAGAAGGTTCCGAAGCTCCTCGGCCCACACGTGCCGCGCTTCCTCGCGAACCTTCGGCGACAGCGGCGCCATTCCCACCGCAACGGCGAGGACGTCGTGCTCCTCCGCCACAGCCACGACGTGCAGTGCGCGCGATTCTCGCGCCGCCAGCCAACGTGCCATCGCGAGCGGCGCGCTCGTGCTCAGGTTCACGCTGGTCAGCTGCTTCGTGGCGAGGAGCACCGGACCATCCTGCAGGATCGTCTCGGTCCTGGGCTGGAGAGTCGCGTTCGTCAGGAGCTGTGTCATCCGAACCACCCTGTGGACTGAGGGAGAGAACGACGGAGGGGAGACGAGATGGGTGGTTTGCACCCTCCCCGTCTCCCCTCATCCTCGTCGCTCAGAAGCCGACGACGCCTTCGATCATGAAGCCCTGGAACTTGCCACCGCTGCGGATGTCGCCC
>JAYUTY010000464.1:0-3282 GCA_043754875.1 Gemmatimonadota bacterium | reverse complement strand
GCGCCGCCCCCCATTCCGTACCAGAACGCCGCGCTGCGGTGCTGAGCGCCCATGAATGGGGTATCTTCCAGCATGTCTCTTTTTCCGATCGACGGCGGCGCGTTGACCGTACCCGAGCGCCTTCCGGTGCTGCCACTCCGCGACGTCGTCGTCTTTCCGTACGTCGTCATGCCGCTGCTGGTGGGCCGCGCGGCATCGCTCGCCGCGCTGGATGCCACCGAGGGCGATGAGAGGCTGGTGCTGCTCGTCGCGCAGAGGGATCCGGAAGTATCCGAGCCCGCCGCCGGCGACCTCTATCGCGTCGGCGTCGTGGCTCGTGTGCGGCAGCTCTCGCGGCTGGGCACCGGGACGGTGAAGGTACTGGTCGAGGGGCTGACTCGAGCGCGCGTGACGCGATACGTCCCCGGCACGGAGTGCCTCCGCGCCACCGTGGAGCCGATGACGACGCTCGCGCTCGAGAACGACGAGAGCGAGGCCCAGCTCCGCGTCGCGATCTCGATGTTCGATGAGTATGTCTCGCTGCACCGCCGCCTGCCGACGGAGCTCGTCACGCTGATCCAGGGCGCCGACTCGCCAGCACGCCAGGCGTTCGGCATGGCGGCACATCTTGGCACCCGGCTCGAGCGGCGCCAGGGACTGCTGGAGAGCGCCGACTTTCCCACCCTGCTCCGCACCCTGCGCGAGACGCTCGGCAGCGAGGTGGACCTGCTGAAGCTCGAGCGCAAGATCGACGACGACGTGCGCGGCTCGCTGTTCCAGAACCAGCGCGAGTTCTACCTCCAGGAGCAGCTCAAGGCCATCCATCGGGAGCTGGGCGGCGAGGATGGCGATGATCTGGACGAGCTCACCACGCAGCTCGAGGCGAAGGGGCTTCCCGAAGCCGTGCTCACGCGCGCACGCCGCGAGCTGCGGCGCCTGCGGCGGCTCTCGGCGATGTCGCCAGAATCGGGCGTGGCTCGCACCTACCTCGACTGGCTCGTCGCGCTGCCGTGGACCGAGCGCACGGACGACGTGCTCGACGTCGCGCACGCGCGCCAGGTGCTCGACGAGGACCACTACGGCCTGGATGACGTGAAGGAGCGTGTGCTCGATTACATCGGCGTCCTCTCGCTGGTGGAGAAGCTGGACGGTCCCATCCTCTGTCTCGTCGGTCCGCCGGGTGTCGGGAAGACATCGCTCGGACGATCAATCGCGCGAGCGCTGGGGCGCAAGTTCGTTCGCATGTCGCTCGGCGGCGTGCGCGACGAGGCGGAGATTCGCGGCCACCGACGTACCTACATCGGCGCGATGCCGGGCCGGCTGATCCAGGCGATGCGCCGCGCCGAGGTGGTGAACCCCGTCGTGCTGCTCGATGAGATCGACAAGCTCGGGAACGATTACCGCGGCGATCCGTCGGCGGCGCTGCTCGAGGTGCTCGACCCCGAGCAGAACAAGACGTTCAACGACCACTACCTCGAGGCGGACTACGACCTCTCGCAGGTGCTGTTCATCACGACCGCGAACTCGCTCGCGACGATCCCCGAGCCGCTGCGCGACCGGATGGAGATCATCCGCCTCGCCGGCTATCTCGACCAGGAGAAGTACGCCATCGCGCGACAGTTCCTGCTGCCGCGTCAGCTCCGCCAGCACGGGCTCGACCCGGCATCGGTGACGATCGACCCGACGGTGATCCCCGACATCGTGCACGGTTACACGCGCGAGGCCGGCGTCCGCGATCTCGAGCGACGGCTCGGCAGGCTCTCGCGCAAGATCGCGCGGGCTCGCGCGGAGCGGCGGACCGCACTCGCGCTTCAGGAGACACCGGCCATCGACAGCGCGCCCGAGACCGACACGGTGACGAGCGCAATGCTCACCGCGATGCTCGGCGTCGCGCCATTCGATCCACAGTCGAATGTGCTCGAGGACAAGGTCGGCGTTGCGACGGGCCTCGCCTACACGAGCGTTGGGGGCGACGTACTGGAGATCGAGGTGAGCGTCGTACCTGGTCGCGGCCGCTTGCAACTCACCGGCACGCTCGGTGACGTGATGAAGGAGTCGGCCAGCGCCGCGCTGAGCTACACCCGCGCGCGCGCCAATGCGCTCGGCCTCGAGCGCGAGTTCCTGCGCTCGCGCGACATTCACGTGCACATCCCCGCCGGTGCAACGCCCAAGGACGGGCCGAGCGCCGGGATCGCGATCGCGTCGGCGATCGTCAGCGCACTCACCGGGATTCCTCTGCGCGGCAACGTCGCGATGACCGGTGAGATCACGCTGCGCGGGCGAGTGCTGGGGATCGGTGGGCTCAAGGAGAAGACTGTCGCGGCGCTGCGGAACCGGATCACGCACGTGATCCTGCCGCAGGACAATGCGCGCGACCTCGACGAGCTGCCGGCGGAGGTGAAGGCGGGAATCCAGTTCCATCCGGTGAAATCGATGGACGAGGTGCTGGCTGTGGCGCTCTCGCGCACCGTTGTGCCGCGTGTCGCGCCCGAAGACGCCGCAGCGATGGTGGCCCATTGAGCGGCGGGGCGAAGGACCCGCTCGTCATCAAATCGCTCGACTTCCTCGGACCGATGGCGACAGTCGATGGGTGGCGCCCGGAGAATGCACTGCCTGAAGTCGCGTTTGCCGGCCGGTCGAATGTCGGCAAGTCGTCGCTGCTCAACCGGCTGGTGCGACGCAAGGCGTTCGCGCGCGTCAGCAACACGCCAGGCCGCACGCGCGAGATCAACTTCTTCACCGTGAACGGCACGTTCGTACTCGCCGACCTCCCCGGCTATGGCTACGCCAAGATCTCGAAGACCCGGAAGGCCGACTGGCAGCCGCTCATCGAAGGCTATCTGCGGCGCTCCCCGGCACTGCGCGGCGTGGTCCAGCTGCTCGACGTGCGCCATGCACCGTCGGACGACGACCTGCAGATGCTCGACTTCCTGGCCGAGATCGAGGCGCCGACGATCGTTGCGCTGACGAAGATCGACAAGATGAAGCCGCGTGAGCTCGCCGAGCGCATTCGGGTGATTGCGGCAACGCTGCGCCTCGAGGAGGCGCAGATGATCCCGTTCAGCGCCGTGACCAATCAGGGACGCGACGAGTTGGCGGAGGCGGTCGTGTCGCTCGTGGGGATGCCGTCGTGGCGGGCACCTGAGGAGATCGCGAACGCGACAGGCGACGCGGGGGCGAACGTCGCGCCGCCTCCAATGGACGGTGAGGCGCCGGCGGCGGGCAAGCCGTGAGTAGCATTCTCCGCGCGGGCATCGCCACGTTGGCAGCAGCACTCGTGGCGCACTCCTCCGCGGCCTGCGC
>JAYUTY010000463.1:0-3283 GCA_043754875.1 Gemmatimonadota bacterium | reverse complement strand
TCGTGTTCGGCCGCTCTTATTCACGGAAGCCGCAGTGGCCGGTCGATCTGCGATGAGCGTCAGGTCGTCCAGGTCCCGTCAGGGCGGCGCCAGATGCGACGTCCCACGCGCCATGGCCGCTTGTCGGAGAACTCGCCGCCCGACGTGAACGCCTCGCTGTCCTCGAGCGACTCCATCATGTCGTTCGCCTTGGCACTCGCCTCGTCTGCCCAGTGGACGATCTCCGCCTCGGTCGTCATCGGCTGCACCGGGCTGCCGAATTCCAGCTTGCCATGATGCGAGAGGATCATGTGCTGGAGGTCGAGCAGCTGCCCGTCGGTGCAGAGCGGCTGTCCCAGCGCGGCGAGCTTGCGCTCGAGCATCAGGCAGCCGAGCACCACGTGGCCGAGGAGGAGGCCGCACGGCGTGTTGGCGAAGGTGCCCCCCTCGATGCCGTACGCCTCCACCTTGCCGATGTCGTGCAGCAGCGCGCCGGCGACGACCAGGTCGACGTTCGCGTTCATCGTGCGGGCGGTCTGCCGCGCGATCGACGTCACCTCGAATACATGGAGCAGCAGCCCGCCGAGCTTCGCGTGATGGCCGTTCACGGAGCCCGGCGTCTTCTCGAAGCGGAATCGAAAGTCGTCGTCGCCAAAGAACAGGTCGACGATCTGTCGGAGGGCGGGTGTCGTCATCTCGGCGCGACGCTTGTCGATCCAGTCCCACAGTTTGATCGTGTCGCCCGCGATGCGCGGCAGAAAGGCGAGCAGGTCGACCTGCTCGGCGGGGAGCACGCGAAGCGCGCCGGTGAGCTGGATCTGTCGCTTCCCCTTGTAGAGCCCCACCTGTCCGATGGCCTGCACCACCGTGCCGCGATCGGCGCCGTCGGCCCACGTGCGCTGGTTGGACCAGATCGGCGCGACGTCGATGTGCCCCGAGGCGTTGCCCAGCTTCAGGATCACGAATGGATCGCCGTTGCCCTGCTGCGTCTTCTCCAGCCGATCGACGACGAGGAGCTCGTGCTGCACGCGTTCGCCGATGGCAAGCAGGGAGAGATTGAGCGGGGTCATGCCACAAGATGGCGTCGGCGCGCTGCGACGGGCAAGACGCGCGGCACGCGACGGGGTTGCGGCAGCTGCTCGTTCATGCCCGTGCACGACAACATGGGCGAGGGGCAGCTCGATCAAGCGCACCGTCGACGCACAGCTTTCACGCACTGTATCGGCGCGCAATGTTCGCCCGCATCATTGGCGTGCATTGCGCTCGACGCGCACAACACCGTAGTTGGTGCACGGTGAGGCAATCGCAGTTGCCCGATGCATGTTTGATCGTGTCGTTGTAGTATGCAGCGGCAAGACCGCGGGCACACTGCTGTGCCCGAAACTTGCGCACCACCTTGAGTGATCGCGCAGCACCGACGGCTACTATCGGCAGAGGAGACGCAGCGATGGCAACGAAGGCGACGAAGGGACGCGGCAAGACGCGCAGCGCGGGAAAGAAGGCGGCCGTGCGCCGCGGTCCCGCACGCGCTGGCGCAAAGCGCTCCGGCGCGAAGAAGGGTGGCGCAGCGAAGCGCGGAGCAGCCAAGAAGGGCGGGGCGAAGAAGAGCACCGCCAAGAAGAGCACCGCCAAGAAGAGCACCGCGAAGAAGAGTGCCGCCAAGCGAGGCGGCGCGGCCACGAAGAGCGCCATGAAGCGGACAGGCACCAAGAAGTCCACGACGAAGCGCTCCAGCGGTGGCGCGTCGCGTGGTGCGGCGGGCGGCTCGTCGACTGCCAAGAAGTCGACTGCCAAGAAGTCCGGCGCCAAGAAGTCCGGCGGCGCAGCGAAGCGCGGCGGCGCGAAGAAGGCGTCATCGGGCTCGCGGACAAGCGCCAAGCGCACCTCGGGCGGCTCGTCGTCCGGTGGCTCGTCATCCGCGTCGCGCTCCCGGTCCCCGATGGCGCGCATGAAGCGCGTCGCGACGGGCGTGGCGGAGCAGGCGCAGACTGCCGTCTCGCACGGCGTCGACGCAATCAAGGAGATGAGCGAGAATCTCGTGGATCGCGTCACGAGCTGACCGCTCCGGCCTCACTCGTGCGCCAGCCCCGCTTTTCAGGTCTGGCGCGCGAGGAAGGCGAGTACCAGGTCGGCGACGGTGCTCTTGCAGTAGTCCGCGGTGATCACGTGCCCGCATCCCGACACCCAGTGTCGCTCGCTGGGTGCTCGCAGCGTCCGCAGCGCCTCTGTCGCCAGCGCCGCAGGAATCCGGTTGTCCTGCTCCGAATTGATCACCAGTGTCGGTGCGGTGACACGCGGCAGCGCATGTAGTGCGCGGGCGGCGGTCGTCACGAGCGCGCGCATGGCGCGTGGCGGAAAGCGGCCATACGCCAGCCCCTCCGCTGCCGCTGCCGCGTCGTGGATGGAGCGCTCGCCCCGACCAGCCACAAAGGGGAGCACGATCCCCCAGACCCACGAGAGCGCTGCCCCACGACGCACCGTGGCCGGTGGAATGAGATACGGCGCCAGCAGCACGAGCGCCGGCACGTCAGGCGCCTCCGCGGCGAGCTGCACGGCGAGCGCCCCGCCCATCGACAGCCCGGCGACAGCGACCCACGTGGTGCTCGCGCGCGCGTCGTCGAGCGCGGCGCGTGCCGCGGCCAGGTAGTCGTGTGCGCTCACGTTTCGAAAGGTGCCCGGCGAGCGGCCGTGGCCCGGTAGCAGCGGAACGTGGACCGAGTAGCCGGCGGCGTGCAGTCGGTCGCTGAGGTAGCGCAGGCTCTGTGGGGTGTCGCCTGAGCCGTGCAGCAGCAGGACGGCGCGCGGGCTGGTGCCGGTGAGCCGAATCGGCTCTGCGCCGATCACGACGCCGTCGGGACCAACGGGGCAGCGTTCGGCGAAGTCGCGGTCGGCCGAGCGCACTGTGCGTCGATGCCACAATGTGAGGGCTCCGGCCGCTGCCGTCATCGAGGCCAGCACCGTCACCAGCCGCGCGGGCCCGCTCGTTCGCGCCCTCACCGGATGGTCAGCAGCGGCACTCAGTAGCGCCGCGTCGAGGGATCGACGTCGAGACTCCAGCGATCGATCCCCCCCACCAGGTTGCGCACGCGCGAGAAGCCCTGATCACGCAGCCAGTCCTGCGCCGCCGCGCTGCGCATTCCGTGATGGCAGTAGACGACAGTCTCCGCGTCTGGGTCGAGCGACGTGACGGCGTTGGGCAGGGAGTTGAGCGGGATGAGCCGCGCCGTCGGCAAGCGTGCGATCGCCCATTCGTACGGCTCGCGCACGTCGATCACGGCGACCTGCGCGCCACTGCGCAGACGCG
>JAYUTY010000462.1:0-3304 GCA_043754875.1 Gemmatimonadota bacterium | reverse complement strand
GCGGCCGGCTGGATGACGTTGGTGCGCGTCTGGAAGTCGGAGAAGTCGGGCTTCACCGCCGTGGCGGCGAAGGGGAGCCAGCTCCGGATCACCGTCTGCGTGGTGAACGTTCCCTCGGTGTTCGCGTAGTTCTTCTCTTCCTTGACGAAGAACATGTTGCTGTTGACGAACTTCACCCCGGGGACCTTGAGCGCCTCCGAGTTCGCGCGGATGAGCAGGTCGGCCTTCTGCTCGATCGGCACGGTGAAGGGATCCACGGTGTGCGGCGTGACGTAGCGACCGTCAGGAGTGGGAGTGGCAGGTGCCAGTCGCACGCGGTCAGCGGCTGGAAGCGCGTTCGCTTTCGCGATCGCCAGCGCCTCCTTCGTGGCCGCGACGACGCCGCCCTTGGTCAGGTCGCGCGAGGCGCCGAAGCCCCACGTGCCGTTGACCAGCACGCGCACGCCGACGCCGAGCGTGTCGGTGTCGACCACGTTCACGATCTGCCGTTCGCGCGTGATGACGTAGTTGTTGCGGTAGCGGCCGATGCGCGCGTCGGCGAATTCGGCACCGCCCATCGTGGCAGCGTTGAGCGCCTCGGTGAGGAGCTCCTTCACCGAAGGGTCCATCGCCGGCAATGCGAGGTTCGTGTCAGAACCGCCGCCGGCACGCTGCGCCAGCATCTCGGCGCGTGCCAGCGCCGGTGTGGCGAGCGCGAACGCGCCGGCCGCCGCGCCGGTCTTCAGAAAGTCACGCCTGTTCGTCGTCATGAGTGTGGGAGGAGGGGACCATCATCTTGCGATCGTCGTGCGATCGATGGCGATCGATGGCGATCGTTGAAGCGGGACTGCCCGATCGCCCGTTCCTTTGTACGACAGTGCAATGGAAGTGTTTCGTTGCGCAATGCACATCCGGCCGGCGGATGTAAGGACTCAGTCAGCCGGTGCGTCCGGTGTTGACGACGTTGATGTTGCGAAAGCGGCTTGGCGGGCAGCCGTGGCTCACCGCGTTGGACTGCACTGGCTGCCCCTTGCCGTCGTTGAAGGTGCCGCCCAGCTCGAAGCTCTTCGGTCCTCCGAGGAGATCGAGCGCGCCCCAGAAGTCGGGGGTGCGCATCTGGTAAGCGACGTCCTTGAGCATGCCGACGATCTTGCCGCCCTTGATCTCGTAGAAGAGCTGCCCACCGAACTGCGCGTTGTAGCGCTGCTGGTCGATCGAGTACGAGCCACGGCTCATGATCGCGATGCCGCGGTCGGTGGCGGCGATCAGGTCGTTCCAGCCGATGTCCTTGGCGCCCGGCATGAGGGAGACATTGGGCATCCGCTGGAACTGGATGTCGGACGAGCGCTGGGCATACGAGCAGCCGTGGCTGCGCATAGCCTTCCCCTGCCTTGCGTACCACCAGTCGAGCATCGGCGCCTGCTCGCGTGTGGTCTGGTAGTCGACGAGCGTGCCGCCGCGAATGATGTCGAAGCGATCGGGCTTCACCCCCTCGTCGTCCCAGCCGATCGTGGCGAGTGCACCTGGCTGGTCGCGGTCGCCGACGATGTGCATCAGCGGTGACCCGAATTTGAGCGCGCCGAGCACCTGCCGCGGCGGGGCGACGAACGAGGTGCCCGCGTAGTTGGCCTCGTAGCCCAGCGCGCGATCGAGCTCCGTGGGGTGGGCGACCGACTCGTGGATGGTGAGAAAGAGGTGGCTCGGATGTAGCACCAGGTCGTAGCGCCCCACGGCCACCGATCTTGCCGCGAGCTTCTCGGAGGCCTGCTCGCCCCAGAGGCGCGCATTCTCCACCGGCTTCTGCTCGAGCAGGTACTCGTAGCCGCGCCCCATCGGCGCGACGACCTCGCCGCGAGACTGGAAGTCCGTCCGGTCGGAGGAGACCGCCGTCGCCGTGAAGGGCATCCAGCTGCGGATCGCCGTCTGCTGCGTGAACGTGCCGTCCGTGTTGGCGTAGCTCTTCTCCTCCTTCACGAACTGCATGGAGCTCGTGACGAAGCGGACGTTGGGGGCTGCGAGCGCGGCGGCGTTGACCTGCAGCAGGAGGTCGGCCTGCTGCTCGATGGCCACCGTGAACGGGTCTATGGTGTGCGGCGTCTGCCAGCGGCCATCGCGCACGACGGGCGCCGGCGCGAGGCGCACCCGGTCGGCCTCGGGCAGCCGGTTGGCCACGGCGATCGCGAGCGCCTCGCGCGCGGCGCGCATGACACCCTCGCGCGAGAGATCGCGCGTGGCGCCGAAGCCCCACGTCCCCTTCACGAGCACCCGCACCCCGACGCCCATCGTGTCCGACTCGGAGACGTTGACGATCTGCCGCTCGCGCGTGCTCACGCCACGAGTGCGCGCGCGGGCCAGGCGCGCGTCGGCGAACTCGGCGCCGCCTCGCCGCGCCTCGTCGAGCGCCTCGAGCAGCAGGTCGCGCACGACCGGATCCATCGGCGGCGCGGCGCTGGGTGCCGCATCCGGGTGGCGGTCGCGGAGGACTGCGGCGAGCGCGGCGGCGGGATCGAGCAGGCCGCCCGCGAGCGACAGCGCAGCCGCGGCGCCGGTCTGTGCGACGAAGGTTCGGCGGGTAGGACTCACCTGGGACAAGCTATCGAACGGAACCAATTGTGTCACGACCAGACTATTGTACACGGACCGCTGGCGAAAACGCGGAGGGAGTGTCTGATTGAATGGGCGGTCTTTTTGCACTGAGGCCCACCCCCCACGGCCCGGCTCCGCACGTCTCACATGGATATTCTTCCTCCCGCCGATACGCAGCCCTCGCCTCGAGCCACCGACTCGGAATCATCGTCTGACGCGATGATGTCACGTCGATCGACTGGTGATGTCGCGTCGATCGACGCGAACGAAGCTACGGCGATTGCGACGTCGGCACCCGCACCAACCACCAAGCGCAATCCGCGCTCACGTACGCGGAAGACCGATCTCGTGCCGAGCGGCGGGGTGCCGGACTCGCCGGCCGCGGTGCTTCCCGTGGCGCCGCTCGTGCGCCCCGATGGGAGTGCGGCGCCAGTCGTCCACCTCGCGCCCGAGCTCTCCCCGTACGCGCGAACGGGCGGATTGGGCGAGGCGGTCGCGAGCCTCGCGTCATACCAGGCCGCATCCGGCATCCCGGTGACGGTGTTCATGCCGCTGTATGCGCCCGTGCGCCAGCGTGTCGAGCTCCGCCCGTTAGGGCCAGCGTTCTCGGTGGGCGTCGGGGCGCGCAACGAGACCGCCCGCATCTATGAGACGGTCCAGCCGCACGAGCCGGGCACGGCGCGCGTGCTGTTCGTGGAGAGCGAGGCGTACTTCGACCGGCCGGGCCTCTACGGCGACG
>JAYUTY010000461.1:0-3318 GCA_043754875.1 Gemmatimonadota bacterium | reverse complement strand
TCGCCGTTCCACTGCGCACGCTCACCTTGCCATCCCATCGACCCACGTAGCGGCGTACGCCCGCAAGCCCCTGGCCACGGCCCGGATCGCGGAATCGGCTCACGCCGCGGATGACGGCCTCTTCCAGAGCAGCGGCATCGTCCCAGCGGTCGCTGCGCTCCCGACCAGGGGCGCTCTCGAGCGACTGCCGGAAGCCGCAGCCCGCGTCGCAGACGGCGATGACGACGACGCGACGTCCGAGCCGCTTTCGCCACGAATACGTCTGGACTGCAACCCAGCCGCCGCGCCCCGCATGCTCGACGATGTTCTGGCAGATCTCCGAGAGCGTCATTGCGAAACCGACGGTCGCCTTGGCCTCGATGTTGAGCTCCTTCGAGAGGATCTGCGCTGCCTTCTGCTGGATGCGGCCCACCACGTCGTGCACGTCCTCGCTCTTCACGACTGGCGTGATCTCCAGCAACACGCTGGACTCGCCGCCCTTGCCGCGCGGTACCGCGCCATGCAGGTCGAACAGCTCGTCAGCGTGCTTGAAGAAGCCGGTGCGCGCCCAGTACGAGCCGGTGTCCTCGTTCTCTGGCACGGCGAAGCTCGGGCGCTCCTGGCGCGTCTGCCCCAGCGTGAGCAGCGCGGTGAGTCCGAATGGCGACGCCCAGCGCGTGTGCCGCGCATCGACGAGGAGCTTGGCGTCGGGTGGGACCAGCGCGAGCTGCTCGAGCAGCTGCTCGAACGAATGGTCGTCGAGCGACGGCGGCACGGTGATGACGCTGGTCACGAGAGGCTGAGTTCTCCGCGCAGGTGGGCCGCGAGTCCGGTGGCGCCCCGGTGCCCGACGTTCCGGGCTGCGGCCACGCTGGCCGCTCTCATCGCGTCCGTTAACCTATCACCGGCGACCATCCGAGAGAAATAGGTAGCGCCCCAAACGTCGCCGCAGCCCGTCGGATCGCCCGGCCGGTCCACCGGCTCCGCCGGCACGAGCGCGCTCCGGACCGCGCCGAGGGCGCCAGTGCCGCCTCGCGGCCCGGTGCTCAGGCCGCCGCGCGTCGGCAGGTCGGCGATCGTCTCGAAGCCGGGAGCGGCCACGTAGATCGCTCCCCGCTTTCCCAGCGTCACGAGCAGGCAGGACACGCCGGCGGCAATCGCGGTGGCCGCGAGGCTCATGGGATCCGGCGCAATTGTCGCGAGCTCGTCCTCGTTCATCTGCAGGAAGTCGAAGCAGCCGCACCACTCGGCCACATAAGGGATGGCGCGCGGGACCCGCAGTCCATCCGGCTGCACGGCCATCACCATCATGTGCAGGTCGCAGTGGATCGGACCGTGGAAGTGCTGCCGAAGCAGCTGCGCGGTCTCCAGGTCCAGCTCCCAGCCACTCAGGAAGTTCACGTAGAGCGCATCGAGCCGCGCGTCGTCCAGCAGCGGCTTGAGCCCCATCCAGCTCCAGCCGGGAATCCCACCCGTGAGCACCTCGGTGCGCCGCTCGTCATCGATGTAGCGGAGCTCGACGCGGTGTCCTGGATACGGCACCTCGATCAATGCCGCGTCGGGGGCGAGATGCCGGAGCGTCTGGATGTATTCCCGCGCGCGCGCCGCGAGATCGTAGCCGACCTTCACGATCGGCACGATCTCCCAGTCGTCGGGGAGCGCGGCATCCAATCCGCTGAGCGTGTAGGTGATCCCACCCCACTCCTCGACCGGCACGGCGCGGGCGTCCCGCCCGTGGATGATGTCCCAGACGAAGGTGCCGATCACGCCGACGCGCTTCCGACGCGCGGGGCCGTTGCCGGCCGCCGCGCCTGCTGCCGCCTGCTGCGTCACACGCCGCCGAGGTGTTGCTGCTTGAAGCTCGCGACGGCGCCGACGACCCCTGCGGTGCCGGGTAGCTCGCCCGGCACGATGCGGACAGCCTTCACGGCCGGGCTGAAGGCGCGGCGGCGCACTTCGGCGCGCATCGGCACGAAGAGCGCGTCGCCGGCCGCCGTCACGCCGCCGGCGATCACGACGATGTCGGGATTGAAGATGTTCAGCAGGTTGGCGATCCCCGCGCCGAGGTAGCGCGCCGTGTCGCGGACGATCTCGTTTGCCAGGAGGTCGCCCGCCTTCGCGGCGTCGTAGACGATCTGCGCCGTGATGTCGGCCAGGTTGCCGTCCACCATCGCCGGGATCGCCGACTCGCCTTCCTCGCGCACGAGCACTTCACGGGCACGCGTGGCGATCGCCGGCCCGCTCGCGTACGCCTCGAGGCAGCCGTAGTTGCCGCACTTGCAATGGCGCCCGTTCAGGTCGATCGTCGTGTGCCCGATCTCGCCCGCCATGTCCGAGGAGCCATGATAGAGGTGGCCGTCGAGGATCAGCCCACCCCCGATGCCGGTGCCGATCGTCAGCCCGACCACGTTCGTGCCGCCGCGCGCGGCGCCCTGCCACCATTCGCCGAACGTCGCGCAGTTCGCGTCGTTGTCGAGCGTCGTCGGGAGCGACAGCCGCTCGTGGATGCGCTGCCGCAGCGGGAAATCCTTCCAGCCGAGATTGGGCGCGACGAGCACGATGCCATGCCGCCGGTCGAGCGGTCCGGGCGCGCCGACGCCGACGCCGAGGAAATCGCTGCGCGCCGAGTGGGTCGCCTCGATGGTGTCGCGGATCACCTCTTCCACGAGCGTCACGATCCGCTCGGCCACCGCCTCGTCACCCATCGCGGAGTGGGTGGGAATGCTGCGCATCGCGAAGCTCTCGGAGCCGTCCTCCGTCATGGCGCCGGCGGCGATGTTCGTCCCACCGAGATCGACGCCGATGATGAAGCGCCTGCGCGCGGTGCTGGTCATGCGTGCACGTCCGAGGTTTGAAGGAGCGCCCGAACCCGATCGGCGACGGCGTCGGCCGAAATGTCGCGCATGCACTTGTGGTGACCAAGGGGACAGCGCGCCGGCCCGTGCCGGTCGCAGGGACGACAGGGCAGCTCATCGAGGCCGGCGACGTCGTGCCGCGGCGCCAGCGGGCCAAAGCCGAAGTCGGGCACCGTGGGGCCGAAGATCGACACCGTCGGCGTGCCCATCGCCGACGCGAGATGCTGCGGTGCGGAGTCGTTCGTCACGATCGCACTGCAGCGGCCGATCAGCTCCGCGCTCGCGAGCAACGAGAGCCGGCCCGTCGCGTCGATCGCCAACGGTGAGGCAGTCGCGATCTCCTCGGCGAGCGGCCTGTCCTCGGCGCCTCCAATCACGACAGCGCGCCCGAGGTCGCCGAGCGACGCGGCGAGCGCGGGATAGTACGGCCACCGCTTCGTCGCCCACGCACTGCCCGGCGCGAGCGCGATCAGCGGCGCCCCGC
>JAYUTY010000460.1:0-3323 GCA_043754875.1 Gemmatimonadota bacterium | reverse complement strand
CGCGAAGCTTGCGCGCCACGCCCTTGCCGGTATCGGAGCGCAATTCTGCGCTGAGGGATGCTGATGCCATGATCTGCTCTACCTGATTCGATCGTTCTGTCGACTGCAGCGAACCGCGCATCCGGTGTTACTCTCAGGCGGCTGCGTCCGCCCTACCATGCCGGGTGCATCAACGAGATGCATACGCGCGGGGACCTACACCAACACCTGCGACTTCACCTGCACCTGATTCCTCACGCCGCTCGATCGTTCAATCGAACAGCGAGCTCACCGACTGCTCGGCGTGCGTGTATCGGATCGCCTTGCTGAGCAGCTCTCCGACGGAGAGGATCTTCAACTTCTCGAACCGTCGCTCCGGCGGCGTGAGGATCGTGTCCGTCACGGCCACCTCGACGATCGGCGCCTCCATCAGCCGCTGCACGGCGGGGCCGCTCAAGAGCGCGTGCGTGACGCACACGTAGACGTCGTTCGCGCCGAGGCGCTTGAGCGCCCGCGCGGCTTCGGCCACCGTGCCCGCCGTATCGATCATGTCGTCGGCGAGGATGCAATCGCGTCCCTCGACCTCGCCGACCACGTTCAGCACCTCGCTCACGTTCGCGCGCGGGCGACGCTTGTCGATGATCGCCAGCGAGGCGTCCATCCGCTTCGCGAAGCCGCGCGCCATCTTGGCCGCTCCCACGTCAGGCGCGACGATCACCGGATCGCGCAGCTGCTTGCGCTTGAAGTGCGCGCTCAGCACCGGCATCGCATACAGATGATCCACCGGGATGTCGAAGAAGCCCTGCAGCTGGTGCTGATGAAAGTCGACGCCGAGCACGCGATCCGCGCCGGCGCCGGTGATCATGTTCGCGACCAGCTTGGCGCCGATGGCGACGCGCGGCTGGTCCTTCCGGTCCTGCCTCGAGTAGCCGTAGTACGGGAGCACTACCGTGATCCGCGCCGCGCTCGCCCGCCGCGCGGCGTCGATCAGGAGCAGCAGCTCCATCATGTTCTCCGCCGGAGCATTGGTGCTCTGCACGATGAAGACGTCATTGCCGCGGACGTTCTCGTCGATCCGGACGAAGATCTCTCCGTCGGCGAACCGGGTGCAGGTGAGCTTGCACAACTCGATGCCCAGCTGCTTCGCGATCTCCTCCGCCAGCGGCCGATTGCCCGTACCCGACAACAGCTTGAATCCGTGCGAGGGAACGGCGAGCCCGTCCATGCAGAGCCTTGTAAAGAAATGTGAACCGATGCTGCGTCGGACGTCGAACGGCCGCAGTTGCCCCTCTTGGATTCGAACCAAGATTCGCGGCTTCAAAGGCCGCTGTCCTGCCATTGGACGAAGGGGCAGCAGGTACTTCGAGCCAGTGAAGGCGGGAAAGTTACTCGGTCGGGCGGATTGGCTCAACTCGTTCAGCCGTTCTGGTCGCCAGGAGTCGCGATCCTCGAGGCAGCTGATCGGCGACCGGA
This sequence comes from Gemmatimonadota bacterium, assembly GCA_043754875.1. Taxonomy (GTDB): domain Bacteria; phylum Gemmatimonadota; class Gemmatimonadetes; order Gemmatimonadales; family Gemmatimonadaceae; genus AG11. Next base: position 1,871 of record JAYUTY010000460.1, on the reverse strand, counting down.
TGCCCCGCGTCGTACCCCTCCGGAAGAAGGCCGAAGACCGTCGATCCCGAGCCGCTCATCATCGCCAGGGTGCATCCGGCGCCGCGAAGCCACGACACGCTCGCGGTGATCTCGGGATGCCGAGCGGCCACGACAGGCTCGAAGTCGTTCTCGGCCAGCGCGTCGAGAGCGGTCCAGCTTGCGAGCTCCGCGAGGGTGAAGGCGCGCGCCTCCTGGCCGTCGGCGGTGGCCGCCGCCACCCGGGCATCGGCCAGCCAGCCGTACGCGGCGGCGGTATTCACGCCGAAAGGCGGCGAGACGACGAGCGCCGCCCGCTGCGGCGGCGCCTCGAGAGCCAGAAGTCGCTCACCACGCCCCCAGGCGAGCGCCAGGGGCGCAGTGCACGCCATGAAGGGGACGTCGGCGCCGAGGGAGGCCGCGAGGGCCAGAAGGCGGTCCGGGGCCAGGGGAGCGGGCGCCATGGCATCGAGGGCACGGAGCACGGTGCCGGCGTCCGCGCTGCCCCCTCCCAACCCGCCGCCGACGGGGACCCGCTTCTCCAGTTCGAGCGCGAAGCCGCCCTGCCAATTGCCCGTCTCGGCGTACGCGACCGCCGCGCGCCACGCGAGGTTCCGCTCAACCTGACCGAGCGAGCCCTCCGGCACTCCCTGCACGTCGAGCGTGCGCGCCGAGGCCGTGCGACGGACGCGAACCGTATCCGCAAGCTCGAGGCGAAGGAACAGCGTCTCGAGCTGGTGATGACCGCCGGCCTCACGGGCGAGGATCCTGAGGCGGAGATTGACCTTCGCCTGGGCCGCTCCTTCGACGGCGCGTGCCTGGCGAGCCGAGTGGCGCTCCGGATCGGGACCAGGGTTGGCCACAGGCGACACGGTCACGCGAGCGGTTCGCCCACTTCCATGGTGTCGTGCGTCGCCCGATCCTCGGCGCGGCCGATGTCGGCGAGCGAGAGGCCGGTGCGGAGGAAGTAGTAGATGCCGATCACGGTGATCGGCACGTACGAGAGGAAGTGAAAGCTGATCGCCCAGGTGGCGGCGGCGTCCTTCTCGATGCCGTAGATGCCGAGCCCGGCCGCGCCGAGGAACTCGAAGACGCCGAAGAAGCCGGGCGCCTGCGGCGCAGCGACGCCGATCGCGATCAGCCCCTGGAGAAAGAGCGCGGCGCTGAATGGCGCGTCGATGCCGACGGCCTTGAAGGCGATCCAGAAGGCCACGCCGTTGACGAGCCAGTGCAGCAGCGTCCAGGCGAAGACGGCGGCGAAGCGGCTCGGCGTCCGCAGAACGCTCAGCCCTTCCGTCAGCGCGACGAGCGCCGCACGTCCCTTGGTCTCGAGCTTCGGCGCGAGGCGCCGCGCCAGGAGCTCGTACAGCGAGAGCACGCGCCCTGGGAAGAGCACCATGGCGTACATCGCGACGAGCACGGCGCCGACGAACAGCACGCCCGCGAGCGCGATGCTCGACATGGAGCGGCCGAGGACGTGCGCGCCAGACGGGAAGGCGGGATCGAGCAGTGCGCTGAACATCAGCAGCAGCACGACGACGGCGTCGAACAGGCGATCGACGGCAAGCGACGCGAAGGCGGCCGGGAAGGGCACGGCGGGAGTGCTGCGCGACAGCACGAATGCGCGCGCGAGCTCACCTGCGCGCACGGGCACGACGTTGTTGATCATCATGCCGATCGCCGTCGGTCGCCAGAGCGTCGCGAAGGGCAGGTTGGGCGCGATGGGGTCGAGGATGGGACGCCACCGGCGCGCGCGCAGCGGAAAGATCGCCGTCGCGGTCGCAGCCGAGAGCAGCAACAGCCCGAGGTTGGCCTTGCGGATGTTCGCGAACACGCTCGCGAAGTGGATGTCCTTGAACGCGAAGTAGAGAAAG
>JAYUTY010000459.1:0-3335 GCA_043754875.1 Gemmatimonadota bacterium | reverse complement strand
CCACACCGGCTGCGGCGAGCAGCGCATCCACCTCGGCGCACTCCGCCGGCCCCGGGTACAGGGCAGGGCGCAGCTCATCGGCGCTCGGCTCGCGGCCGTTGGGGCGCGACAGTGTGAGCAGCCGCGCGGCGTGATGAAGGTCGTCGCGGTATGGCACCGACTTGGTGTAGAGAAGGCGCCCGCTCGACGTCGCGAAGCCGATGCGCTCGGGCACTTGCGCAAGCCACGCGAGCGCCGCGCTGCGCCACGACCCCTGGGCCAGAAACGCCACGTCGTACTTCGTTGCTCGCAGCCGCTGTGCGAGGCGCCACAACCCCCGGACGCCAGTGTCCGCGCCTCGCTTGTCGTACACGATGAGCTCGCGCACCGCGGGGTTCCCGGTGAGCAGTGCAGCCGATGCCGGAGTCGTGACGACGTCCACCGCGCCTCGGTGCGCGAGCTGCGCGAGTAGAGGCGTGGTGAGAATGGTGTCGCCCAGAAACGACGTCTGGATGACGAGGGAGGCAGGCACGGCTCGGCCAGCGCCTAATCGACCTGCAGGACGGCGAGAAACGCTTCCTGCGGGATCTCGACCGATCCCACCTGCTTCATGCGCTTCTTGCCCTCCTTCTGCTTCTCCAGGAGCTTGCGCTTCCGGCTGATGTCGCCGCCGTAGCATTTCGCGAGCACGTCCTTTCGGACGGCCTTGACCGTCTGGCGCGCGATGACCTTGGTGCCGATCGCCGCCTGGATGATCACCTCGAACAGCTGGCGCGGGATCAGCTCCTTGAGCTTGTCGGCGATCTTGCGCCCCCAGTCGTACGCCTTGTCCGTATGGCAGATGACGCTGAACGCGTCGATCGCCTCACCGTTGATCAGCATGTCGAGGCGCACGAGATCGCTCGCACGGTACTCGAGCATGTCGTAGTCGAGCGACGCGTAGCCGCGGCTGATGCTCTTGAGCCGGTCGAAGAAATCGAGGATGATCTCGCCGAGCGGGAACTCCCAGTCGAACTCGACGCGCTGGGCGTCGAGGTACGTCATGTTCTTGTAGACGCCGCGACGCTCGTTGCCGAGCGACATGATGGGACCGATGTAGTCGGCGGGCGCCATGATACGCGCCTTGACGTACGGCTCCTCGATGTAGTCGATGACGGCGGAGTTGGGCATCAGCGCCGGATTCTCGACGAGCTCCATCGTGCCATCGGTCCGATAGACCTTGTACTCGACGCTCGGCACGGTCTGCACGAGATCGAGGTCGAACTCGCGCGTGAGGCGCTCCTGGACGATCTCCATGTGCAGCAGGCCGAGAAATCCGCAGCGGAAGCCGAAGCCGAGCGCCGTCGAGGTCTCGGGCTGATAGTTGAGCGACGAGTCGTTGAGCTTGAGCTTCTCGAGCGCGTCGCGCAGCGTCTCGTACTGCTGCGTATCCGTCGGGTACATGCCGGCAAAGACAAACGAGCGCACTTCCTGGTAGCCGGGCAGCGCCTCGGCCGCGCGGTTGTTCGCGTCGAAGATCGTGTCGCCGGCACGTGTCTCACTCACGGAGCGCACGCTGGCGACGACGTAGCCGACCTCACCCGGTCCGAGCGAGTCCGTCTCCACCTGACGGAGCTGGTTGTAGCCCACCTGATCGACTTCGTAGACCGATTCGCTCGCGCCGAAGGTGATCTTGGTGCCTTTGCGCAGCACGCCATCCACGACGCGCACGCTCGGAATGGCGCCGCGATACTTGTCGTAGTACGAGTCGTAGATCAGTGCGCGCAGCGGCGCGTCGGGATCGCCGACTGGAGCGGGTACCCGCTCGACGACTCGCTCCAGCAGGTCCGCGATCCCGATGCCGGCCTTGGCACTGACGCGAAGGATGTCGTCCGCATCGACGCCCAGCAGGTCGGCCACCTCACGCGCTCGACGGTCGGGCTCGGCACCCGGCAGGTCGATCTTGTTGAGGATGGGGATGATCTCCAGGCCGGCGTCGAGCGCGAGGAAGAGGTTCGAGAGCGTCTGCGCCTGGATGCCCTGGGAAGCATCGACGACGAGCACCGCGCCCTCGCAGGCGGCGAGTGAGCGGGACACTTCATAGGTGAAGTCGACGTGACCGGGCGTGTCGATCAGGTTGAGCTCGTATTCCTGCCCGTCCCGCGCCTTGTAGGTCATGCGCACGGCGTTCAGCTTGATCGTGATGCCGCGCTCGCGCTCGAGGTCCAGCGTGTCGAGCACCTGCGCCTTCATCTCGCGCTTCTGCAACATCCCCGTCTCCTCGATCAGACGGTCGGCCAGGGTGGACTTCCCGTGGTCGATATGTGCGACGATGCAGAAGTTGCGGATATGGTCGAGCTTCACGGCAGCGTGGGTCGGGGAGGATGACGGACAGCCTTGAAATATAGCGAGCCGACCCTCCGACCGCAGAGCGGCCGCCTCGCGATCGAGAGGCGGCCGCCGACATGCTGGAATCAGAATGGAGCTGCATCGTGAAATCGGCGCTAGTGCACCGGCTGAATGGGCATCCGGGCGCGCATGGGCTCGCTGTGCTGCGGCGGCTCGCGACGCGGGGCTTCCTGCCGCGGCTCCTGACGTGGCTCGCTGTGCTCCACGACCGGCCTTGGCTCTACGCGCGGTGTCTCCTGTCGTGGCGCCTCTTGGCGCGCCGCCCGGGCAGGGCGGTCCTGCGACCCCGTGCTGCGCTGCATGGTGTCGTCGCGCCGCGCACGGGGCCAACCCTGCGCATCCATGCCCGAGGCATCCCTGCTTCTGAATGCCGCGCGCGCATTCAACTGGTCGCCCGGCTCCGGGTCCGAGGGTCGGAAGCGAAGTCCGGCCATCACGTGAGGCGCCTCGCCGTCCTCGGCCAGCGGGCGGCGCACGCCGAGTCCGCGCCGCGTCGAAGTGCGCGGGGCTGCCGGGTCGCCCGCACCCTCGACCGTCGCACTCGCCTCAGCGCGCACGCGCACCCCGGCGACTTCCGACGGGGCGAGCCGCCGCCGATCTGACGAGGCAGGCGTCATCGTCGAATCCTTCCTCGTCGTGTCGCGCGGCACGACTGGCATCGGCTGGACTGCCGACGGGATCGGAATGAACTGCGTGTAGATCGGCTCGCCGCAGCGACCCGTGAACTGAAGGGACTGATGGAGCTGATTGCCACGTTGCACGTACTGCACGATCGGACCGAAGCCGCTGAAGCCGTAATTGGAGAAGAACTGGTCGCGCCCGCCTGAGTCTCCGTAACCGGCCCCGTAGTATGCCGACGCGCCGCACGACGTCCGATACCCACCGTACGAGTCGAACGCGTTGGCGAGCGACTCGAACCGGCTCCCGCTGAAGCTGCTGAAGTCGGTGCTGTACGTCTGTCCGGTGAG
>JAYUTY010000458.1:0-9727 GCA_043754875.1 Gemmatimonadota bacterium | reverse complement strand
CCGCCTCGGTCTTCTTCTGGCCGAGGTTGATCAGCGCCCAGTCGCCGTACTCGGCGGCAGACGTGAAGCAGCGCTCACCCAGCTTGTTCGCCAGCGTGGAGCGGCCGACACGCTGCGTGAAGTCGATGTTCGTGCGACCGGCGCGACCCTGCTTGGTCGTGATGATGATGACGCCGTTCGTCCCTTTGGAGCCGTAGATCGAGGATGCCGAGGGGCCCTTGAGGATCTGGACGCTCTCGATGTCGTTCGGGTTCAGGTCGGCGACACGGTTGACCGACTGGTCCTGGCTCGACGAGAAGTTACCGCGGGCCGAACCGGAGACGACGTTGAGGCCGCTCGGGATGGTGGAGTTGTTGACGATGACGCCATCAACGACGTACAGCGGGGTGAAGTTGCCGAGGATCGTGGATACGCCGCGGAGCTGCACCTGCGTACCACCGCCCGGCGCGCCGGAGTTCGACGTGATGATCGCCCCGGCGACCTTGCCCTGCAGGGCGTTGTCGATCGTCGGTGCCGAGACGCGGGTGAGCTGCTCCGCGCTGACGACCGAGACGGCGTTCGCCGCGTTGGCGTTGGACACCGTCGTGGCCGTCCCGGTCACGACCTGGGCCTCGAGCTGCAGCACGTCGCGCGTGAGCGGGATCTCGATGTCGCTCTGGCCAGCCGGAACCGGCACGTTCTTCTGCTGATAGCCGATACGACGGACGCGCAGCACGACGGAGCCGCCCGAGGGCGCCGTCAGCGTGAAGCGGCCCGCCTCGTTCGTATAGGCACCGACCAGCGTGCCCACGATGGTGACCGACGCCGCGGCGAGGGGATCCTTGCCCTCGTTCGTGACGCGACCCGTGATGCGGCGCTGCTGAGCTTCCGCGGTTCCCGCGGTGAGCACGGCGAGCGCGCCGAGAATGAAAGAACGAATCTGCACTTCTCCTCCGAGTGGGCTATTGGAACTTCGACAGCGATGGGACGTGAACGCGCGACCATCGCTGTGGGTGCGAGCACGAGCTCGCAGAGGCGGGTCCTGGTCCGCCACAGCACCGATCGGAATCGTCCACCAGGAGATGGGCGACTCGAATCGGCCAGGGCAGAACTGAAAACTTTGTGTACGCCTCTCGTCAAGAAGGGATAGACCCGTGGTCTCCGGACCGCGTCACAACCAGATTCGAGAGCCCTGGCCGGCGTTCCAGCGTTTTCGGGCCGTGGAGACCCTACTTCGCCCGGTTCGCCTCGACGTTGATCTCGATCTTGACCTCGTCGCTGAGCATCGCGCCGCCGCCTTCCACGGCCCGGTTCCACTTCACGCCATAGTCCATCCGGTTCACCGTCGTGGTGGCGTCGAAGCCCAGCTTGTCACCCTGGGCCGTCTTCTGGATCCCGTTCAAGTGGCCATCCAAGACGACCGGACGGGACACACCGCGCATCGTCAGCGTCCCATGGATCTTCGCGTCGTCGCCCGACCGCTCGATCCGGGTGCTCTTGAAGGTGATCTCGGGAAAGCTGTCCGCCGCGAAGAAGTTGCTCGACCTGAGATCCGCGTCTCGGCGCTCGTTGCCCGTGTTGACCGTGGCTGTGGGGATCGTCACCTCGATCTGCGCGTTCTGCCAGGACTCGGGGTCGCCGGTGATGGTGCCCGTCACGTTCCCGAAGCTGCCCCGCACCTTGCTGACGAAGTGACGGATCTGGAACGAGACGCTGGTGTGCGCCTTGTCCAGCGTCCAGACGGCGGGCGCCGCAACCGGGCGACGAGCCGAGACACGAGTGGGGGCAGGGACGACGAGCACGGGCACGAGCAACGCGGTCGCGAACAGGCGAGTCAACACGTGGAATCCTCTGGGGAAGAGCGGGATGGACAGCGCCGCTCGAACAGCGCTGCGGAGCCGCGTTGGATGGCGGCCCTGCATAATAGTCCGACCTGAGCTTCAAATGTTCCGCGCCCTTGACGACGAACTGCCTTCACCCGATCAGATGTCGAGCGCGACCCCGGCCTCCTCAACGGCCTGGAAGAGTTGCGCGTAATCGTCCACGACAAAGAGGACGTCCTGCAGCCGGTCGATCTGGAACGGCTGCGCGAGGACGGCGGCAAGGGAGAAGGGCCGCCGCTCGCACTGGGGGCCAAGGGCGTTCGCGGCATCGCCATGGCTGGAGATCAGCCCCGAGCCGTAGACCTTGACGCGGCCCCCCTCCTGCACCAGACCGAACTCCACGGTGAACCAGAAGAGGCGCGCCATCGCCTCCACCTGCTCCTCCGTCACGGCGCGCGACGCCGCCTGCCCGAAGCGCTGCAGGAAGTCGGCGAATACGGGATGCGCATGCAGCGGCACATGGCCGAAGACGTCGTGGAAGATGTCGGGCTCGGGGAGGTAGTCGAGCTGCGCCATCGACCGGATGGTGACCGTGGTCGGAAAGCGCCGCTCGGCAAGACAGGCGAAGAACTCCCGGGCGGGCAGGAAGCCGGAGACGGGCACGGCGCTCCACCCCGTGCGCGCCGCCAGCCGGGCATTCACGCGGCGGAGGTCTGGCACCTCGTCAGGGCCAAGTCCGATGGTCGCGGCGCCCTCCAGGAAGACGGCGCTGCCCGTGAGCGCGAGCGTCTCCATGCGACGCGCGTAGAGCGTCTGCCACACCGCGTGATCCTCGACGGAGTACGCGGGCCAATCCTGCGTGATGAAGAACGCCGGTGCGGGGGAATGGAGGTGTGCGCAGAGCTGGTCCTGCATGATGAGCCTCGGGGGTGGACGAGAGTCTGGGACAACAGAAAAGCGGCCCGTGTGAGAACACACGGGCCGCCAGGAGGATCGAAAGCTGTCTGGACCGCTACCTAGTCGCGTCCACGCTCCCGCCGCCGGCCCGTGAGGGTCGGATAGGCGTAATAGCGGTAGGAGCGATCGCCGGTGGTCGTCACGACCGATATCTCACACCGGGCACGCGATTCGTCAAGCGCTTCACGCAACCCGCACCGGGGCGCTGCCCGGCTCCGTGCGTGCCATTCGCTCGGCCGGGGTCACCGCCGCCGGCGCCTCGCTCTGCATCGCCGAGCTCACGGCGCTTGCACTGACCGGCATCTGCGCCGCGGCGAGCCGCTTCACCAGCGTGAGGATCGTGTAGACGGCGACCGGCTCGCGGTGCTGGTTCATGACCTCCACGTCCCAGTGCACGACCCCCTGCGGGATCTGCCCCTCGCGATCCTCCTTGACCGTCTTCTGCTTGCACGTCAGCCGCGCCTGGATCGTGTCGCCGATGAAGACGGGCTTCACGAAGCGCAGCCCTTCGAGACCGTAGTTCGCCAGCACGGGGCCCGGCGCGGGGTCGACGAACAGCCCTGCCGCAGCGCTCAGCACGAAGTAGCCGTGCGCCACGCGCTTCTCGAACAGCGACTCGCGCGCCGCGATGTCGTCCATGTGGGCGTAGAAGAAGTCGCCCGAGATGCCGGCGAAGTTGACGACGTCGCTCTCGGTGACCGTGCGGCGATGCGTGTCGAGCGTCTCGCCGATCTCCAGCTCCTCGAAATATTTCCGGAACGGGTGGATCCGGTCGTGCGTCTCGGTGGCCCCCTTGCTCCACTCGCGCGTCACGGCCGCGAGCGTCTGGGGTGAGCCCTGGATCGCGGTGCGCTGCATGTAGTGCAGCACGCCGCGCACGCCGCCCATCTCCTCACCGCCGCCGGCGCGACCGGGACCGCCGTGCACGAGATGCGGCAGCGGCGAGCCGTGGCCCGTGGACTCCTTCGCGCTGTGGCGGTTCACGAGCATCAGGCGGCCATGGTACGCGGCCGTTCCCATCGCCATGGAGCGGGCGACGTCGTCCTTCGCCGTGAACACCGAGCCCACGAGGCTGCCGCGGCCGAGCTTCGCGAGCGCGATCGCCTCGTCGATCGAGCCGTACGGCATGATCGTGTTCACGGGCCCGAACGCCTCGATGTCGTGCGGCTGCATCTGCTCCAGCGGCTTGTCGCTGTAGAGCAGCATCGTCGGATAGAAGGCGCCCTTCTCGGCATCAGCGCCGATCACGTCCATCGAGTCGGGGCCGCCGTAGACGAGCTCCGTCGCCTGGCGAAGCTTCTGGACGCTGCCATCCACTTCCGTGCGCTGCGAGCGGCCGGCAAGAGGGCCCATCCGAACTCCCTCGATTGACGGATCGCCGATCTTCACGCCGGCCAGCCGCTTCTTCATCGCCGTGACGACGTCGTCCACCAGCGCGGCCGGCACGAAGGTGCGGCGGATCGCGGTGCACTTCTGCCCCGCCTTCACCGTCATCTCCTTGGCGACCTCCTTGATGAACAGGTCGAACTCCTCGGTGCCCGGTCCGGCGTCGGGGCCGAGCATGGAGTAGTTGAGGGAGTCGGCCTCCTGGTTGAAGCGGACGCTGTTCTCCAGCACGGCCTTGCTGCTCTTGAGCATGCGTCCCGTCTGGGCCGACCCGGTGAACGCAACGGAGTCCTGGCAGCCGAGATGGTCGAGCAGGTCCCCGGCGCTGCCGCAGATGAGCTGGAAGGTGCCGGCCGGGAGCAGATTCGACTCGACCATCGCGCGCGCGACGGATTCCGTCAGATAGCTCGTGACCGTCGCAGGCTTCACGATGCTCGGCACGCCGGCGAGAAACGACGTCGCGAACTTCTCGAGCATGCCCCAGACGGGGAAGTTGAAGGCGTTGATCTGCACGGCGACGCCTTCCATCGGCACGCAGATGTGGCGGCCGATGAAGGTGCCACCCTTGCTGAGCGCCTCCGGACCGCCGTCCACGTAGTACGTCTCGTCGGGGAACTCGCGCCGTCCCCGGCTCGCGTAGGCGAACAGGGTCCCGAAACCGCCGTCGATGTCGATCCAGGAATCGCCGCGCGTCGCTCCGCTCCACGCCGACACCAGGTAGAACTCCTCCTTGCGCACCGTCAGATACTGCGCGAGTGCCTTGAGGATCCGGGCGCGCTGATGGAAGGTGAGCGCGCGGAGCGTCGGTCCGCCCACCGTGCGGCCGTACTCCAGCATCGCCTCGAAGTCGAGCCCTTCGCTGGACGCGATGGCGACTTCGTCGCCGGTGACCGCGTTGTACAGCGGCGTTCCCTTCCCCGTGCCGGCGATCCACTCGCCGAGGGCGTAGTTCTGCAGGCGCATCACGATGACGTCTCTCTCCAGGTCTTGTAGCTCATGGTCTGCGCGCCATGCTCCGGCGGCACCCGCCGCAGCGGCTCCACGGCGCGCAGCGACGCGTGAAGGCGTGACGGCAGCGCCTGATAGAGCGCGGTGCCCTCGGTCTTCCACGCGAGCATCTCGTCGCTCACGTCCTTCACGATCTTCGCCGGATTTCCCACCACGACCTTGCGCGGCGGGATCTCCATGCCGGCCGGCACGAAGCACAGCGCACCGACGATGCACCCGCTCCCGACGACGGCGTTGTCCATGATCACCGCGTTCATCCCGATCAACGCATTCGCGCCGATTCTCGCGCCGTGCACGATCGCGCCGTGGCCGATGTGCGACGCCGCCTCGAGCATGACGGTGACGCCGGGGAACATGTGCACGGTGCAGCTCTCCTGCACGTTGCAGCCGTCCTCGATCACGATGCCGCCCCAGTCGCCGCGAATCGCTGCGCCCGGCCCGATGTACACGTCCCGCCCGATGATCACGTTGCCCGTCACGGTCGCGTTCGGATGAATGAACGCGCTCTCGTGCACCACGGGGACGAAGTCGTCGAAGGCGAAGATGTTGGCCATCTACACGCGCTCCAGGATCGTCGCCATCCCCTGCCCCACGCCCACGCACATCGTCGCCAGTGCGTAGCGGCCACCCGTGCGACGCAGCTCGTGCGACGCGGTGAGCAGCAGCCGCGCCCCGCTCATTCCGAGTGGATGACCGAGCGCGATCGCGCCGCCGTTCGGGTTGACGCGCGAATCATCGTCCGCGAGGCCGAACTCGCGCAGGCAGCCGAGCGACTGCGCCGCAAACGCCTCGTTGAGCTCGATGACATCCATCTGCTCGAGCGTCAGGCCAGCCTGCGCGAGGGCGCGTCGCGTGGCGGGAACGGGCCCGAGCCCCATGACGCGCGGGTCCACTCCCGCCACGGCCGTGGCGACGATGCGCGTCATCGGCTCGGCGCCGATCTCGCGAGCAGATGTCTCCGACCCGATCAAGAGCGCCGCGGCACCGTCGTTCAGCCCCGACGAATTGCCGGCGGTCACGGAGCCCTTGCCGTCCGTGCGGAATGCACACTTCAGCTTCGCGAGCGTTTCGATCGTCGTCTCGGCGCGAATGAACTCGTCCGTGTCCACGATCTTCGCCGCTCCCTTGCGCTGCGCGATTTCCACGGGCGCGATCTCGGGCGCGAAACGGCCGGCCGCGCGAGCTGCAGCGGCCTTGTGCTGCGACCGCATCGAAAAATGATCCTGATCCGCGCGGCTGATTCCGTACTGCTCGGCCACGTTCTCGGCTGTCTGCCCCATGCTGTCCACGCCATAGCGGTCGCGCAGCGCGGGGTTGATGAAGCGCCAGCCGAGGCTCGTGTCGAACAGCTCGATGTCGCGCGCGAATGGCTTGCTCGCCTTGCTCATCGCGTACGGCGCGCGCGTCATGTTCTCCACGCCTCCGGCGACGTAGAGGTCGCCGTCGCCGAGTCGCACGGCGCGCGCCGCATTGGCGACAGCGCTCATGCCGGAGGCACACAGCCGGTTCACCGTCTCGCCCGGAACGCTCGTGGGAAGGCCGGCGAGGAGTGCGGCCATGCGCGCCACGTTGCGATTGTCCTCCCCCGCCTGGTTCGCGCAGCCGAGGATGACGTCGGTGATGCGCGCCGGATCGAGGGAGCCGTGTCGGGCGACGAGTGCAGCGATGACGTGCCCTGCCATGTCGTCGGCGCGCACCTCGCTCAGCTGGCCACCGATGCTGCCGACGGCCGTGCGGACGCCGTCCAGGATGTACGCGTCGTTCATGATGTTGGGATCGTGGAGTGCTCCTGCATGGTGCGGTACACCGTGCCGCGAAAGAGTGCGACGACCTCGCTTGCCCGGCGCACGGTGACGGCGTAGAAGCCGAGCCGGCTCGTGGAGCGCTCCTCGCGCGCCTCGGCCACGAGCTCGTCGCCCGCACGAACTGCCACGGGATACGAGATGCTGTTGTCTACCGCAACGGTGACGCGTGCGCCGGTGTTGCAGGCGAATGCCATGGCGCTGTCGGCGAGCGAGAAGACGATACCGCCGTGCGCCACACCGAAGCCGTTCAGCATGTCGTCGCGAACGGTCATGCTCAGAGTGCAGGCGCCCTGCTCGACCGAGACGAGCGAGATGCCGAGCCAGCGGCTGAACGCATCGCGCGCCAGCATCGCATCGACGGTCGCAGGCAAGGCGCTCATGCCAGCAGCTGCTCGCCCTGACGAACGCGGCGGCGAAGCCACGGGCTGGGGCGATAGCGGTCCTCGCCATACTCCTGCTGAAGCGCCTCGAGGCGCGCGAGGATCTCTGCCGCGCCGATCTCGTCGCCCCAGGCGAGCAGCCCCTTCGGGTAGTTCACCCCCTTCAGCATGGACGTCTCGATGTCCCCCGGCGAGGCGACGCGCGCGAGCACGGCTTCGCATGCCTCGTTGACGAGCATCGCGAGCACGCGGTCCACGATGGACTGGCCCAGCTCGCGGTCCTCGGTCGGCGCCGGCTGCACGGCGCCATCTCGGTAATCGTAGTAGCCGCGTTGGCGCTTGCGTCCCAGGAGCCCCGCTTCGACGAGCCGCCGCTGCGTGAGCGACGGCCGGTAGCGCGGATCGTAGAAGAAAGCCTCGAAGACGCTCATCGTCACGGCGAAGTTCACGTCGTTGCCGATGAAGTCCATCAGCTCGAACGGCCCCATCCGGAAGCCGCCAAGCTCGCGCATCGCCCAGTCGATCGTCGCCGCATCGGCGACTCCCTCCTCGAGCAGTCGGATCGACTCGCCATAGAACGGTCGCGCGATCCGGTTGACGATGAAGCCCGGGGTGTCCGTCGCGAGCACGACCGTCTTGCGCCAGCCTGTCACGAGCGCGCGCGCCATCTCCGTGACCGCGGCGCTCGTCGTGATCGCCGGCACGACCTCCACCAGCGGCATGAGCGGCGCGGGATTGAAGAAGTGCACGCCGACGACACGCTCCGCCGCACTGCAGCCGCCGGCGATCGCCGCGACCGACAGCGAGGAGGTGTTGGTCGCGAGCACTGATTCCGGCGCGACGACCTTCTCGAGTGCGGCGAACAGCGTGCGCTTGACGGCCGACTCCTCCAGCACCGCCTCGATGACGAATCCGCACGGCGCGTATGCCGCATAGCCCTGGGCGAGATCACCCGCCGACGTGATGCGCGCAGCGGCCGAGTCGGCGGAGGCCTGATCCAGCCGGCCCTTCTCCACGTCACGAGCGAGCGATTTCCCGATCAACGCCTGCGCCCGCTGTACCGCGTCGGGGTTCACATCGCCGAGGACGACCTGATGTCCCGCCAGCGCCGCCACTTGGGCGATGCCGCTGCCCATGGCGCCTGCACCGACGACGCCGACGACGAGCTGCGTTCCGTGGCTCATCAGCGACCCTGGAAGGCGGGCTTCCGCTTCTCGACGAAGGCCCGCACCCCTTCGGCGTAATCCTCGGTGCGGCCCGCCTCGCGCTGCAGCTCCTCCTCGAGCGCGAGCTGATCGGCGAGCGAGTTGGCGAACGCGGCATTGAAGCCGCGCTTCGCGAGCCCGAGCCCGCGCGTCGGCATGGCGGCGAGGCGCTTCGCGAGGTCGAACGCGGTGTCCTGTAGCACCGCCGCGGGCACGACGTCGTAGAGCAGCCCCCACTCCTTCGCCGTCACGGCGTCGAGCCGATCGCCGAGCATGGTGAGCGCAGCCGCACGCTGCAGCCCGACGATCCGCGGCAGGATGAAGGTTCCGCCGCTGTCGGGAATCAGCCCGATCTTCGAGAACGACTGGATGAACGTCGCCTCGGCCGCGGCGATGGTGATGTCGCACGCGAACGCCATGTTCGCGCCCGCACCAGCCGCGACGCCATTGACCGCGCACACCACGGGCTTTTCCAGCGTGCGGATGGCGGCGATGATCGGGTTGTACTGCCGGCGCACGACGTCGCCGAGGTCCGGCATCGAGCGGCCCTCCTGCGGGAGCACCTGGGCCAGATCCTGGCCGGCGCAGAAGGCGCGCCCATTCCCCGTGAGCAGCACCGCCCGCACCGCTTCGTCGTCCCGCGCGACGCGGAGGGCCGCGATCAGCGCCTCGGCCATCGCCGCGTTGAAGCTGTTGAGGACGTCTGGACGGTTGAGCGTCACGACGAGAACGCCGTCGCGCAGCGCGGTCAGAATCAGGTCGGAATCCATGTCGTGCCGGGGTGCGGGGAACCAGCGGAAGATATTCGCGGGGCGCAGACGACGCATCCAAGCGAGCGGGCGCCTCCCCTTCGTGCGGCGCACGCATCAGATTCCACGGATTCCACGCTGTTCCGCTCTCGCAGGCGTATCGCACGTGCGTGAGCATCCCATGCCGCTTCCATCTGCATCAATGACGCACGCCGCGCCGCCGAAACGCCATCGTACCTCCGAGCAGCCCACGGTCGATCCGCGCTTCGACTGGCGCCGCATCGCGTACAACGTGCTCGTCTCCCGGGCGCTCGACGACCTGGAGGAGACGACGAACCGCAACCGGAATTCGGTGCCGCGCGAGCATCTCGTGCTCTACCAATTCTCGGCGCGCGGCCACGATGTTGGCCAGTGCATCCTCGGTTCGATGCTCGA
>JAYUTY010000457.1:0-3350 GCA_043754875.1 Gemmatimonadota bacterium | reverse complement strand
TCCAACTTTCACTTGCGCGGGCCTGCGCATCGGCTTTCCTGACGAGGGCGCGAGCGACGTTGCGGACTGCTGGGCGCCTTCGAGGGGCAGATCACCGTCGGGTGAGAATGAGGCTCGATCGTCCTAAGATCGATGCGTCGCGTCTCGTCGCGTGTCCACGACCGTCCCCACGTCGCGGTCCGGGGTACAGGCCCTATCTAAGCTGGGGTCGCCAAGCTGCTCGCGCACGCGTCGCGGACGCAGCTCCGCAGCCAGCGGTGCACCGGATCGGCGTCGAGCCGCGGATGCCAGAGCATCGACACCGTGAATTTTGGCGTCGACACGGGCAGCGGAAAGCTGTGCATCCCGGCGCGAAGACTCCCGGTATGAAGTTCGGGAACGGTCGCAATGAGGTCCGAGGCTCGCGCGAGGGCTAGCGCGCTCGAAAAGCCACCGACTACGATCGCGCTCTCCCGCTCGAGCCCGAGCGCCAGCAGCGCATCGTCGATCGGCCCCTTTTCCAGCCTTTGCCGCGATACCGTCACGTGTTGGCCTGCCGCGTAGCGAGCCGCGGTGATCTTTTTCCCCTTCGCCAGCGGATGTCCAGCGCGCACGGCGCCCACCAGCCGGTCGCGGAACAGCGCCTGCGCACGCAGTTCGGATGACGTGGTCGTCTCAGCGACGCCCGTTTCGAGGTCGACGGCTCCGTCTCGGAGCGGCGCGCCGTCCTTGTCGGGCTTCTGCACAAACCGAAGACGCACCCCGGGAGCCTCGGCGCGTATGCGCGCCAGAATGGCCGGGCCTACATTCTCGACGAACCCATCGCTCGTTCGGAGCGTGAACGTTCGCACGAGCCGTCCCAGATCGGGCGCGGCCTGAGGGACAAGTACCGCCTCGACGTCGCGCACGAGGCGGCTCACCGGATCGCGTAGCTCAAGTGCCCGCGGCGTGGGCACCAAGACACGTCCCGATCTCACCAGAAGCGGGTCGCCCGTCGTCTCCCGCAAGCGCGCCAATGCCCGGCTCATCGCGGAAGGACTGAGCCGCAGTCGCCGCGCCGCGCGCGCGACGCTGCCCTCGGTGAGCAGCACGTCGAGCGTGACGAGCAGGTTCAAGTCCGGCCGTGACATGCGTGGACTCTACCAAACC
The DNA here is from genome assembly GCA_043754875.1 of Gemmatimonadota bacterium. Lineage (GTDB taxonomy): Bacteria > Gemmatimonadota > Gemmatimonadetes > Gemmatimonadales > Gemmatimonadaceae > AG11. The sequence continues at coordinate 2,222 of JAYUTY010000457.1, read as the reverse complement.
TCGCCCGCTGACATGGCGTCAGACGCACGGCTGCAGTGCATCTGCTGCGCGTTCCGCCATCCCAGGTCCGGACGTAGTTTTCAGGAGTCGGCGCCGCTTGCGATCTGCCGACGAGGAAAGGAACGAGTCATGGCCCAGGATTCACTGCAGAGGCTTATCGGAGAAGTGAGCCCGACGTGGGGGCCGCTGACCTCCGAGCTGGTCGCGAGTTCGCGCGACCTCATGGTGCGCCTGCTCGCGGCGCCCGCCGCGGAAGCTTGGCTCGCGGCTCTCCATGTGGATGCCCCCGAATCCCGGGAACTCTACCGCGACCCGCGCGACTTCCTTCTACTGGCTCACACGGAACAGGCGGGTCTGTACCGACCTCCGCACGACCACGGTCGCGGGTGGGTCGTCTACGGGGTGCAGCGCGGCGAAATGGAAATGGCCACTTATCGCCGGGTGCATGATCTCCACGGGAGCGCTCACCTCGTGAAGCGCGAGTCCCTCGTGCTCCGCGCCGGGGACGTCCGGGCATTTCTGCCGGGGGACATTCACGACACGCGCTGCACGACTGGACCGCTGACTCTGTTCCGCTTCACATCCCGCGATTTCAAGAAAGAGGACGTGACGCGCTACCCGGAGCCGAGCCGCACAGCGTGCACCGCGCCGCGCCTCAAGGCGTCATGACCCTGGCGCAGCAGCCGCCGGTCGTCGTGGGCGTCGCGGGTGACCGTCCCTCGGAGCCTCGCGCCGGGGCCGCACGCAGGCGGCTCATGATCCTCGCGACGTGTTGCCTATCTCTCTTTCTCGTGACGATGGACCTGACCATCGTCAACGTTGCACTCCCCTCGATCCGCCGCGACCTCCACGCGAGCGTCGCGGGTCTGCAGTGGTCGATCGACGGCTACACAGTCGTGGTCGCGAGCTTCCTCATGCTGTCGGGATCGATGGCTGACCGATTCGGACGGCGTCGTACGTTCCAACTAGGCCTCTCCGTCTTCAGCCTCGGGTCGCTCCTGTGCAGCCTCGCTACCACCACGAACGCCCTCGTGGCCTCCCGCATGTTGCAGGCCCTCGGTGGCTCGATGCTCAATCCGGTCGCGATGTCGATCATCGTGAACACCTTCACTGACCTCAGGGAGCGCGCGCGGGCCCTCGGCGTATGGGGGGCGATCTTCGGCGTGTCGATGGCGGGCGGGCCACTGCTCGGCGGTGCACTCGTCGACAGCATCGGCTGGCGCTCGATCTTCTGGGTCAACGTTCCCGTCGGCGTGCTTGCCCTTGCACTTTCCGCGCGCTTCATTCCCGAGTCTCGCGCCGACCGGCCCCGACGCTTCGATCTCTTGGCGCAGGTGCTGATCATCGTCGGGTTGCTCGCGCTCACTTCGGCGGTCATTGACGGGCGCCGCGTGGGCTGGTCATCGTGGACCATCGCGGCGGGCTTCGGTGCGGCACTCGCGTCCGTCGTAGCGCTGATCGCGTGGGAGTCACGCCGGGTCGAGCCGCTGCTCGATCTGCGCTTCTTCCGCAGCCTGCCCTTCTCGTCGGCGACCGTGCTTGCCTTGCTGTCGTTCGCTGCGTTCAGCGGGTTCCTGTTCCTCAACTCGCTCTACCTGCAAGAGGCGCGAGGCTTTCACGCGTCGACCGCTGGGCTCATGACGCTGCCTATCGCACTTGCTCTCGTCGTCTGTTCGCCGCTGTCTGGCCGGCTGGTCGGGGCGGGGCACGCGCGGCTCGCAATCGTAGTCGCCGGCGGCGCTATCTCGTGCGGAGCTCTGATGCTGACCGGCCTCGCGGATGACACGCCTCTGCCCGTGCTCATCATCGCGTACGCCATCTTTGGCGTAGGCCTCGGGAGCATCGGCGCGCCCGTCAACACGACGGCGGTATCGGGCATGCCGCGATCCCAGGCGGGGCTCGCTGCGGCCGTGGCCTCGACGAGCCGCCAGATTGGCGCCTCACTCGGCGTCGCTCTCGCTGGGTCGATCGCCGGTGGCGGCATCGAGGTCGCCCACCGCGCCGACTTGGCCCAGTCCACACACCCGGTGTTCTGGGTCATCGTTGCCTGCGGTGTCGCCGTCGTCGTCTTCGGAGTCATCTCCACAGGAACTCGCGCGCGAGCGAGTGCGGAGCGCGTGGCCTCGCTGCTTGGAGCTTCGGAGATCGCCTCAGCGGCACGGGCGGCGTCACCCCCCGCCGACCGACCTTCAGTCGAGAGGACAACATGAGCTCACCGAAGC
>JAYUTY010000456.1:0-3362 GCA_043754875.1 Gemmatimonadota bacterium | reverse complement strand
GGTGCGCATCGCGCCCACCGTGTTCGATGGCGGCGCGGACACTGCGCTCTACTACATGCGGCAGCAGCGCTCCGGGTGGAATCCGGTCTTCCGCGACTCGGTGCACCGCTACGACGGCAACGTGGTCGACGACAGCGGTCACGTCGTCAGGCACATCGCGGCGAGCGGCGGCTGGGCCGATGCGTCGGACTACCTCCAGTATGTCACGACGTCGGCGACGGCGGCGTACATGCTGCTGGCAGCGCATCGCGACCACCCAAAGGCGTTCGCCGATGCGTTCGATGCGCGCGGACTTCCCGGCTCCAATGGCGTGGCGGACGTGCTGGACGAAGCGCGCCACGGGCTGGAGTGGCTGCTCCGCATGTATCCGGGCGGCGGCGAGATGTACAACCAGCTCGGCGACGACCGCGATCACGCCTTCTTCGACCTGATCATCAACGACTCGTCCGACTACGGGTGGGGCCGGGGCCGGGAGCGGCCGGTCTACCCCTGCACCGGGCGACCGCAGGGACTCCTCAAGTACAGGAATCGCGCGAGCGGCTACGCGTCCACGGCGGGAAAGTTCGCCTCGACGTTCGCGATCGCGGCGCAGATGACGCGCTCCGATACCGCGCGCGCCCGGATGCTGCGCGCACGCGCCATCGCCGCGTATCAGCTCGGCCGCGAGCACCCGGGCGCGTGCCAGACCGCGCCCGGCACCGCGCCGTACTTCTACGAGGAGGACAACTGGGCCGACGACATGGAGCTCGCCGCTGCCCAGCTCTACACACTGACGCACGACCGCCAGTACCTGCGCGATGCCACTGACTACGCACGCCAGGAGCCGGTGACGCCGTGGATGGGTGCCGACACCGCACGGCACTACCAGTGGTTTCCCTGGCACAACAACGGGCACTACGAGCTCTGGCGCAACGGAACGCGCGAGCAGCGCACACTCATGGCCGGCTACTACCGCACCGGGCTCGAGCGCGTGAGCGCACGCGCGACGAATGGCTTCCGCGTCGGCATCCCGTTCATCTGGTGCTCCAACGACCTTATGGCGTCGTTCGCCACACAGGCGGTGCTCTACCGCCGCATGACGGGCGACCAGCGGTTCCGCGCAGATGAACAGGCAGCGATCGACTGGCTGTTCGGCGCCAACCCGTGGGGCACGTCGATGATGATCGGCTATCCGCACGATGGCGTCACAGCCCGCACGCCGCACTCCGCCCACGCCGATCGCCTCGGCGTGCAGGTGCTCCTTGGCGGGCTGCTCGACGGCCCGGTCTATCGCTCCATCTACGCGAACCTGCGTGGGATCTCCCTGCACCACGCCGACGGGCTCGCGCGCTTCAACACGGGCTTCATCGTCTACCATGACGATCTCGGTGACTACTCCACCAACGAGCCGATCATGGATGGCACGGCCAACATGGTCTACCTGCTGTCGAGCCTCAGCAGCCGCGCGCGATGAAACTCCACGCGTGTCGCCGTGCGTTCGTGGGGTCTCCCGCACGACCGCCGAGCTCATGACCGGCACTCGCCCATGATGGAGACCATTCGACGTGACTATCGTGATCACCGGCGCCACTGGCGCCATCGGCACCGCGCTGGCGGCCGTGCTGCATGCGCGCGGCGAGACGCTGCTGCTCTGCGGGCGCAACGCGGAGAAGCTCGCGACGCTCAACAATGCGCTCGGCGGCGCGCACCACACGTTCCTCGGTGACCTCACCAGTGCTGACGATGTGTCGCGACTGCAGGCGCAGGCGGCCGGCATGGGCATCGTCACCGGGCTGGCGCACTGTGTCGGCTCCACGGTCGTGCGCCCCCTGCACCTCACCAGCGAGAAGGATTGGCACGACCAGCTCGCGATCAATGCGACGTCGGCCTTTCTCGTGCTGAAGTGGTTCGTGATCCAGGCGACGCGGGCACAGCACCCGGCCGTCGCGGTGCTGACGAGCTCCGTGGTGGCCGAAGCGGGCTTCGCCGCACACGAGGCGATCGCCGCGGCCAAGTGTGCCGTCACCGGCCTCGCGCTCAGCGCGGCCGCGACGTATGCCGACAAGGGAGTGCGGGTGAACGTCGTCGCGCCGGGCCTCACGCGCTCGCCGCTGACACAGCGCTTCATATCCACGCCGGCGGCCGAGTCGCGCTCGGCAGCGCTGATCCCCTCTAACCGCATCGGCGAGCCGGACGACGTCGCGCAGGCGTTCGCCTTCCTCCTGTCCCCGCACGCGAGTCACGTCACGGGACAGGTGCTCCGCGTTGATGGCGGGCAGGCGGTGCTGCGTCCCTTGCCGAGGGCGTCGTGATCGCGCACCGGAGCGCGACTTCGCGCGCGGTGCTCGCTGGCCTGCTCGCCACTCTGGTCGTCATTGCATGTCGGCGCGATCCGGCACCGCCCGCGGCGAATTCAGCGGCGTCGCCACAGGCTGCGCAGTCCGCCGCGCCAGTGGATACGCTCGGCTTTCCGGTGCCGGTGCGTCCCATCTCGAGCATCGTTGCACCACGCTGGACGGGCGAGGACGAGCGTGATCACCTCAAGGAGGCGGCAAGAGTGATCGCCGCGGTGGGCGTCAGGGCCGGAATGACGGTTGCCGACATCGGCGCGGGTGACGGCTACTATGTCGCGCGACTCTCCCCCATCGTCGGCAGCACCGGGCATGTCATCGGCGAGGACATCATCCCCGACTACCTGGATCTCCTGCGGCGGCGCGTGGCGCATGACGGGCTCCGCAACGTGGACGTGGTGCTCGGCACCCCGAACGATCCGCACCTGCCGGCGCGCGCGGTGGATGCAGCCTTTCTCATCCACATGTACCATGAGATCACGCAGCCGTTCGGGTTGCTCTGGCACCTCTCGGCGTCCATGAAGTCCGGTGCGACGGTCGCGATCGTCGATCGGGATGCGCCGACCGACCGGCACGGTACGCCCCCCGCCCTGCTCGCCTGCGAGCTGCGCGCGCTCGGCTACGAGCCGGTGAGCCGGACGACGCTGGAAGATGGCGCGTACGTGGCGCTGTTCCGGGCGCCGGCCGCGCCGGTAGCACCAGGAGTTGTACGGGATCACCTGGCTCGGACGCCATGCACCGTCGGCGGATCGCCGTGATAAGGTCGCTCTTCGCCGGCGTGGTGGCGCTCCTCCTCGCGATGGCAGCGTCGGCACCACTTGGCGCGCAGGCAGCCGACGTCCCGGACTCCGTCTTCGTGCGTGAGCACTACACGAAGCACGAGCACCGGATCGCGATGCGTGACGGCGCGCGCCTGTTCACGATCGTGTACGTGCCGAAGGACGCGTCGTCCGCGAAGCGCTATCCGATCGTGCTGCAGCGCACGCCATTCTCGGTGGCGCCGTACGGACCAGACGCCTACGCGAAGAAGCT
>JAYUTY010000455.1:0-3363 GCA_043754875.1 Gemmatimonadota bacterium | reverse complement strand
ACGAGTAGCTGTTCTCCTTCACGCTCGACGTCGGCAGCCCGAACGGCAGCGTTCGTGTCCGCGCGCCAACGCGCAGCTGAAGAGCCTGCGAGAAGAGTCGCGGTCCAGGAACGTCGGCGCCGATGCTCGAGTCCCACGCATCGGTGATGTTGAGTCGCGTGGAGCCGAGGGACGCCATCCGTGACCAGCTGTCCTTGGAGGTCCGGATGCCGATCGACGTGCTGCGGAGGCCAAGGAACACTGCACTGAACGACATGTGATCGGGGACGTTCGCGTTGGCCACCGTCGTATCACCGCGCTTGAGCGAGAGCGGCCCGCCGCGACGATACGACGCCGTCACCGCACCGACGCCAGCCGCGAGGAGCTCGATGCCCCCCGAGAAGGCGTTTCCCGTATAGCCGACCGTGGTCGTGTCGATCAGCCTCGCGAACCGGGTGCTGTCGTCGAAAGTCTGGGTATTGTTGAGCCGGTTGTCCCCGGTGATCGCGTGCGCCGCGATGCCGAGGCGGAGCCAACTCCTGGGCGCCCAGCCAAGACCCAGCCGCACGTCCGCGATGGCGCCGTCACTCTTGAAGACGTTGGTCGTGGTGAGTGTGCTGTCGCCGAGCCGCTGCGTGCCGCGCGAGCGCGTCTGAAAGCTGCGGTCGAGCAGATTCGAGAGCGAGAGACCGAGCACGAGCGACTGCGTGACCGGCACGGCCGCGGTGACGAGCGGATAGCGTGCGATCGTCGTGCGCTCGGACAGGTTGCCCACGCGAAGTGTCCGGTACTCCGGCTCCGCCTGGAAGTACAGCAGTGACGTCGAAATCCCGGCGATCGAGGCGGGGTTGGTGGCCGACACCGGGTCGATCTCACCGATCGCGCCGCCAGCGCCGAGCGCTCGGGTGCTGAGCTGACCCGTGGGGTAGCCGAAGCCCTGCGTGCTCAGATTGCCCTGAGCCCGCAACGCCATTGGCAGCGCTGCGGAAAGCAGCACGAGGGCGAGCGCGAGAAGCCGAATGGAAGAGATGCGCATCATCACGGAAGGCCAAAGCCGCGACGCGGCACGTAGGTGATTCGAAGTTGGGGACGCTGCGCGAGCAGGGCCTCCGTGGAGGCGAAGCTCAACTCGCCGGCCGTCGTACCTTCCTGAGGCGAGTAGAGGACGAGCGCCCGGCTCGTGTTCGTCGTGCCGACGAGCTGCCACACGCGCACGATGTTGACGAGCTCGAGACTACGGAGCCCCGCGTCGCGCGGAAGGAGACGCAGTGAGTCGCTCGACAGCTGCGCGCCGCTCCCCAGAAACTGCGAAGCCAACCGCACATCCGTCACCGACGGCGATGCGATGACCGGCGCGGCCCAGATGGTGAGGCTATCCCCACTCCCGCTGGGCGCGCGTGCGGCAAGCTGTGTCAGCAGAAGGGAAGCACGCACGACCTGAACCGAATCGAGGACGATGGACGGGATGTTGAAGCGCAGGTAGCTCCGCGCTCCCGAGAGCCCCCCTATTCCGATGCGGCCTGACGGGGGCAGCGAAAGTGCTCCCTTGGCGACCAGACGGTAGATGACGAGTGAGCTGGCAATTCCCGGGTCCGCCGTCGGGGTGCGCGAGAGTAGCTGGACGGTATCCGGCTTGACCGTCGTGTCGGCGGAGACGCGGAAGCGCACGCGTGGGGCGAAGGCCGACGACACGATGCGCAGCTTCACCGATGACGTGCCGCGGATGCGCAGACCGATCCGCAGCCGCTGGATTTTCTGGATCTTCACGAGCAGCGCCGAATTGCTCAGCGCGAGGCGGAGTGTGTCCTTCACCTCGGCGGGCTGATAGGTCTGCGACCCGAGCAGGCGATCCGCGCGAAAGAGTGGCACCAGCGTCGACGGGATCGTGTCGTTCGCCGTGGTGTCGACGTCGAAGGCCTCGATCGTGATCGGTGTCGTGGGCTTGGTGACCGTCGTGTCCACCACGAAGACGAACGTCGCGCTGTCCACACGGGAAATCGAGCTGTCGCTCGCCGCTCCGGAGGGACGATACGCAGCCGGCAGCGTGTCGAAGCGCGCGATCAGCCGGACGTCGGCTGTGTCGCCCTGATTGAGCAGCGTCACGTCACGCGTCGTACCGAGCGGCGGGAAGCCAAGCAGTGTGGTGTCCAGGACGACGACGCCGTTGAGCGTCGTGTCGCGCAGCGCTGCCGCTTGGTCCGTGCACAGCGTGGGACAACCCAGCGAGCCCGCGACCTGCTCCGAGCACCCAACGACAAGAGCGAGCAGGGACGCGACGAGCGCGCCCCGAAAAAGACGTTCAAGCACTCCGTACACTCCGCCCGGCGATGCGCGCATCACCGGCTCCCCAACGACGTGGGGGTAAAGGCCTCGGGGAGTAGGTCCGCCGTGGACCACTGCGCCTGCGCTCCCGTTCGCGTCACACTCAACACCGGCATCTCCGGTGCGAACTCCATCAGTACCTGCCGGCACATGCCGCATGGCGGCGTCGGCGTGCTGGCTTCCGTGGCAATCACCAGCGCGGCGAAGCGCTGGTTTCCCTGCACCACCGCCGCCGCAACCGCCGCCCGCTCGGCGCAAATACCCGCCGGGTAGGCAGCGTTCTCCACGTTGCACCCATCCGTGACCCGTCCGTCGGCACCGAGGAGCGCGGCGCCGACGCGGAACCCCGAGTACGGTGCGTAAGCGCGCTCCATCGCCGCGAACGCTCGGTCGCGCAGCGCCTCCCAGTCGGGCGCCCCGGCAGCGCCGGTCATCAGACGCCCCGCTCCAATAGCTGAAGAAAGGACTCGCCGGTTCCGCGGAACCCTACGTTCAGCCAGTCGGCCACCGTCGCCCCGAGGTCGGCGAAAGTTCGTCGCACACCGAGGGGACCAGGCCGGACCGATGCTCCGAGCGCCAGCAGCGGCACGTTCTCGCGTGCATGATCGCTCGAGCCGGTGGTCGGGTCGTTGCCGTGGTCCGCGGTGATGAAGAGCAGATCGTCCTCTCGAAGGGCTGCCTGGAGCGCCGGAAGCGCGACGTCGAACTCACGCAGCGCGCGAGCGAACCCGGCCGCGTCACCCCGATGGCCGTACAACGTGTCGAAATCTACAAGGTTGGCGAAGAGGAACCCACCCTGCTCGCCACGGAGCCAAGCGAGGATCGCCTCGATCCCCTCCTGATTGCTCGCAGTGTGGCGCGATCGAAGCGCGCGACCAGCGAACAGGTCGTCCGTCTTGCCAACGCCATTTCGCCCGACGCCCGCTGCGGCGAGCGCGTCCAGCAGCGTCTCGCCCGGCGGGGCGATCGAGTAGTCGTGCCGATTGCTGGTGCGCTGGTACGCGCCGGCCATGCCCGTGAACGGTCGCGCGATCACGCGCGACACATCGTACGGTGCGACCA
>JAYUTY010000454.1:0-3364 GCA_043754875.1 Gemmatimonadota bacterium | reverse complement strand
GATCTCGGCGACGCGATGCGCCACATGCGTGACTCCTTCCGCGACGCCTTCCGTGAGCAGAAGGGCCCCGATCAGCCGCCCGTCAGCGAGCCGCCTGCCCCCGACGCACCGCTCGTCTGACCTGCCGGATTGCCTACCGATGCCGCACTGCTCGACGAGCAGCACGGCATCGGGCGTCTTCGGCCGTGCCGCGCCCGAGCGGAGTATATTTCTGCATGCGCCTCCTTCTCATCGGCAGCGGTGGTCGCGAGCACGCGCTCGCATGGAAGCTCACGCGTGAGTTGCCCTCACTGGAGCTGATCGCCGCCCCCGGCAATCCCGGCATGGCCGAGCTCGGTGAGTGCGTCTCAATCCCACCGTCCGACCTCGAGGCCCTCGAGAATCTCGCGCGAGCGCGCTCGGTGGACTTCACGATCGTTGGCCCCGAAGCGCCACTGGCCGCGGGAATCGTGGACCGCTTTCGGGCGGCGGGCCTGCCGATCTTCGGCCCCACGCGCGCTGCTGCCGAGATCGAGACCTCGAAAGCGTTCGCGAAGCAGCTCATGCTCGATGCGGGAATCCCTACCGCCCGTGCCGAGATGCACGTCACGGTTCACGGAGCCGTCGACGCAGCACGCCGGTTCGGCGCGCCGGTCGTCGTGAAGGCGTCCGGACTCGCCGCCGGCAAGGGTGTGATCATCTGCGAGACGATCGGCGAGGCCGAGCGCGCGATCGAGGACATGCTGGCGCACAATCGGTTCGGCGCCGCGGGCGCGGAGGTGCTGATCGAGGAGTTCATGGAAGGCGAGGAGATCTCCATCTTCGCGATCACCGATGGGCACTCCTTCGTTCCGTTGCCGGGTCTCCAGGATCACAAGCGGCTGCTCGATGGCGATACCGGCCCCAACACGGGCGGGATGGGAGCGTACGCACCCGTCTCGCTGCTCGACCCGATGGACCCGCTCGCCGCGGTGCACCTCGACGCCACCACGAGCGTGCAGATCGCTGCGGCCGAGCAGGTATTCGCCCCGGTGCTGCGGGCCATGGCTCGCGCTGGTCGGCGGTTCACGGGGCTGCTCTACGCTGGATTGATGGTCACTCGTGACGGGCTCCGCGTCGTGGAGTTCAATTGCCGGTTCGGAGACCCGGAGACGCAGGCGCTCATGCCGCTGCTGGATGGCTGGCCGCTACTGGATCTGATGCACACCGTGGCGAGGGGCGGCGTGCTGCCGGGGATCCCGATCGATCGGGCCGCCCACGAGCGCATCATCGCCGCCATCGGCGGACCCATGCCCGACTGGTCGCTGCGCCCGGTGGAGGCGGCGTGCGTGACGACGGTGCTCGCGGCGGCAGACTACCCGGACACTCCGCGACTGGGCGACGAGATCACGATCCCTGTGGAAGAGCCCGGTATCGTCATCTTTCACGCGGGGACGGGGAGAGACGCCGCTGGTCGCCTCGTGACGGCGGGCGGCAGAGTGCTCGCCGTGAGTGCCGTGGCGCCAACCGTCGCGCTCGCTCGCGAGCAGAGCCTGCGCTTCGCGGACGCGATCGGATTTGCCGGCAAGCAGCTTCGCCGCGACATCGGATGGCGCGAGATCGAACGCCAGCAGAGCCCGCCGGTTGCCAGAGCTACCGGAAACTGAGACGATCGCGCGCGATCTCGATCGCGAGATTGGCGGGCGCACGGTCACCGACGTCGTCGTCCGCCGCGCCGACGTGCTGCGGGAGGTCAGCGCGGACGAGCTGCGCCAGCAGATGATTGGCGCTGTCTTCGTCCGGTGCTGGCGGCGGGCGAAGCTCGTCGTCCTCGAGCTCGACACTGGCGACAGAGTCGTCGTGCAGCCCCGCTTCACCGGCGCACTGCTCCTGAGCCGCGGCCCGCTACCACCCTCGGAGGCAAAGTTCTCGACCCTGCACTGGACGCTCGACGACGACCGTGATCTGCACTACCGCGACATTCGCCGGCTCGGCACAGTCGCGCTGATGTCTCCCGCGCGGTTTGCGGCATATACCGACGCTCTTGGTGTGGAGCCTCTTGACCCGGCGTTCACCGCAGAGCATCTATCGGGGCTTCTTCGGGTCTCGAAGCAGGCGGTCAAGAAGGTGCTCATGGATCAGCGCACAGTTGTCGGGATCGGCAACATCTACGCGAACGAGGCGTGCTGGCGCGCGGGCATCGACCCGTCGCGCTCGGCGCGCGAGCTCACCGAGGACGAGGGCGAAGCGCTGCACGAGGCGATCGTGGGCGTGCTCAGCGAATCCATCGCCGCGCGGGGCACATCCTTCCGCGACTACCGCGACGCCACCGGGGGCAAGGGCGACTTCGAGCGCCACCTCGCGGTGTACGGCCGAGGTGGCGAGCCCTGCCTTCGCTGCGGCGCCCGCCTGATCGAGACGCACGCGATCGACACACGCTCCACGGTGCTATGCGCGCGCTGTCAAAGGTAAAGATCCTCCGTCCGCACACGTCCGACGCGCAGCTCGCCGAGATGCGCGCCCACGTACGTGCGGAGGCCAAGGATCGGCCTGGCGTCTATCGCATGCTCTCGCTCGAGGGCGAGATCGTCTACGTAGGCAAGTCGAAGAAGCTGCGCACCCGCCTGCTGAGCTACTTCCGCGGCGCGTACCCCGAAGACAAGTGCGCGCGCATCGTGCGTGAGGCAGCGCGCATCGAGTGGGACTACACGCCGAGCGAGTTCGCCGCGCTGCTGGAGGAGCTGCGACTCATCAAGCGCTTCCGACCACGCATGAACGTCGCAATGAAGCGCGACGCGCGACACTTCGCGTTCATCAAGCTCACGCGGAGCCCGGCGCCCAAGCTGCTCGTCGTGCGCGGCGCCGGCGCGGACGACGCGCAGATCTACTACGGACCATTTCATGGTGCGCATCGCGTCGGCGAAGCAGTGCGCGAGCTCAACGACGCGCTCGGTCTTCGCGACTGTCGCCTCGACCAGCCGATGCACTTCGCCGATCAGCCGGAGCTGTTCCAGATCTTTCCTCGCACGCCGGGCTGCATTCGCCACGAGATCAAGAAGTGCCTCGGTCCCTGCGTGGGCGGCTGCACGACGAAGGAGTACGACGAGCGCGTCGGCCTCGTCCGCGGGTTCCTGGACGGCGCGGACGACGGGCCCATGCGCACGCTGCGCCGCGAGATGGAGGAGGCGAGCGAGCGTCTCGAGTTCGAGCGCGCCGGCGTGCTGCGCGACAAGCTGCAACGCCTCGAGGGACTGCGCGAGCAGTTCATCCGCTTTCGCTACGCGATCGAGACGCTGTCGTTCGTGTATACGGTGCCCGGACACCAGGGCGATGACCGCATCTATCTCATCCGGCGTGGACGAGTGCGCGGAGAATACGGTGTGCCTCGCACGGAGCGCGAGCGGAC
>JAYUTY010000453.1:0-3366 GCA_043754875.1 Gemmatimonadota bacterium | reverse complement strand
GACGATGGAGCGCTAACCGGCGCGCGCCCGCTCAGCCTGGCTGAAGCACGACCGCGATCGCGGCGCGCGAATGAACGCCAAGCTTCTCCAGGACTCGCTCTGTGTGATGGCGAGCGGTGTGGATGCTCATGTTCAGCTCGCGCGCGATCTCCTGGTTGCTCTGGCCGCGCACCAGCAACTGCGTGACCTCCAGCTCGCGACGCGTGAGCCGGTATCGATCCCGCAACACGGCCACGCTGTCCGCTACCGACCTGTCTGTTTTCCCCTTGCGTCCCACAGTCACCAACACCACTGCGTACTCAAGGACTGCCGCGGCGCGCAGGCGGTAGCTGAAGCGGCGCGTCAGCACCTTCGTGGTCTCGGCGGCGACGCTCGGATCCGCGTCTCCCACTCCGATCGCCGCGTTTCGCGCGCGTGCACGTCGGGCACCGACCTCGCGTGCCATCAGCGCAGCCGCGTCGAGCACACGCTGCGACTCGGGATCGCCCGTCATCATCGCGTCGAGTGGCGCATTCCGGGAAAGTGCGGTGCCCCGTTCGTCGCAGACGACGACGGCGTCGCTCAAGGTGGCGAGCAACTGTGCGAAGGCGTCCGGCAGCACCTGCGCCGGGCGTTCGGGCGTGGGGTAGCGAGCATCGGCGGCCGACGCGAGCACGGGCTGTGCGATCTCGAGAAGCGAGCGCTTCGCGCGTGCGGTGTCGCTCGAGAGCAGTCGGTCGAACAGGACCATGAAGGTGAGGGCGCCCCGAGCCGGCAGTGCGACAGTGACGCCCATCGTGTCCACCGCGTGAGCCGGGTCGGCCCGGTTGCTGTGATCTTGAGTCCTGCGTCGTTTGGACGAGCGCATTTCGCCGCCGTCACCCGCCGGCGCCCGGGGAAATGACCGGCCGAGCAAACGTTTGAGCCAATCGCGCCGTGAGATTCCGCGACTCCGACAGTCCCGGCCCCGCTGGCCCCCTCGCCGCGACTCGCTCATCTTCAGCGCATGCCCTCCTCTCGCCCATTCCGGCGCCTCGCCGCCGCCACGGCCATCTCCTTCGCCACCGCCTGCTCCAGCGCGGTCGTGTCGGCGCCAAGCCCCACCGCGCCTACCACTCCGACACCCACCGCGACGGATACCGCCCCCCCGCCCATCGCCCGGGAGATGCGCGGACTCTGGATCGCCACCGTCGCCAACATCGACTGGCCTTCCCGAACGACGCTGACCGCCGACCAGCAGCGCGCCGAGCTCGTCGACATCCTCGATCGCGCCGCGACCAACGGCATCAACACGATCGTGCTCCAGGTCCGCCCCGCAGCCGACGCGGTCTATCGATCGTCGCTCGAGCCATGGGCGGCGATGCTGTCCGGCAAGCAGGGCACCGATCCCGGATACGATCCGCTCGCCTTCGCGGTCGAGCAGGCCCATGCGCGCGGGCTCGAGCTCCACGCCTGGATCAACCCGTTCCGCGCCGGCACCGCAAGGGACACGGCGCTCCTCGCGCCGACGCACCTGTTCAACACACGTCGCAACCTGCTGCGCGTCTACGGAGCGCAGCTCTGGCTCGAGCCAGGCGACTCGGCGGTGCAGAACCATGTGATGCGCGTCATCAGCGACATCGTGACGCGCTACGACATCGACGCGATCCACGCTGACGACTACTTCTATCCGTATCAGGAGAACGACGCGAGCGGGCGGCTGATCGACTTCCCCGACAGTGCGACATACGCCGCGAGCGGATCGACGCTCTCGCGGGCCGATTGGCGGCGCGCCAACGTCGACCGATTGATCGAGCGACTCTATCGCGAGGTTCACCAGATCAAGCCCACGATCAAGGTGGGCATATCACCGTTCGGGATCTGGCGTCCGGGCAGCCCGGCGGGCGTCGCCGGTCTCGACGCGTATGCGACACTCTACGCGGATTCGCGGAAGTGGCTGCAGCAGGGCTGGGTGGACTACCTCGCGCCGCAGCTCTACTGGTCGATCGCCGCACCGCAGCAGAGCTTCCCGGCGCTACTCGACTGGTGGATGGCGCAGAACACGCTGAGCCGGCACCTCTGGCCAGGCCTTGCGACCTACCGAGTCGGCGACGGCACCGCGAGCGCCTTCTCCTCAACGGAGATCGCCGACCAGATCAGGCTCACGCGCGCACGGCCCACCGGCACGGGCCACATTCTCTACAACACGACGACGACACTCAAGCGCGCGAGTGGCGCAGTCATTGGCTCCATCGCGCCGCTGTACGCGCAGCGGGCGCTCGTGCCCGCCTCGACCTGGCTCGACGCTGCCGCACCACCCATGCCGTCGATCACCGCGAGCGGGAGGACCCTCCAGATCACTCCCGCCAGCGGTGAGGCGGCGCGATGGTGGTACGTACGCGCGCACAGCACCAGTGGGTGGACGTCGCGCGTCGTCTTCGCCGACCAGCGCGCGGTGACGCTCGACGCGGATCCGGATCGCGTGCTGGTGAATGCAATCGACCAGGCCGGAAACGCGAGCGGCGCTGCCGATTGGCAGCGCCGCTGATGCTCCTGTCACTTCGAGCGGTTCGCTAGCGCCCAGCGTCGCCGACATCTCCCTCGACCGCTTCCCCTCGGCGCGTGCCGTGCGCGCCGCCGCTCGACGCTGCTAGTTGCTGCCTTCGTTCATGCCCGACCCGACCCACGGGTCGCTGCTCATCCACCGCTCGTCGGGAGCGAAGAGGAACACCATCCCTCCGTCGGCCAGCTTGGGCAGCAGGCGCTCGGCGCGCTGGGGCTCCATCGCGGGGCAGCCTTCGCTGCGACCGGCGCCGTTCGGCGTCACGTACGGCGCGCCATGCGCCACCACGCCGCGCGCGAACGCGTTGTCGTTGAAGCCGTGCGACACGCCCATCAGGCGCAGGCCCACCGAGCCGTACGAGTGGCCGGCGCTCTTGCCGTGGAATGCGTAGATCGCGCGAGCGACGTAGAGCCCCAGCGAAGTCGCATTGCTCCCCGACGCGTTGGAGAATCGGCTGGGCACTCCATCACGCGCGGCCGACGATCCTCGGCCGTGGGCGACGGTGAAGGGGCCGTCCACGATGCGCAGCGAGTCCATGTCGAAGACATAGCCGCGCGGCGTCGTGCTCGGCAGGCCGTAGTCGACGAAGTACAGGTACGGCTTCCTGACGTCGTCCGGGTGCGCGCCCTTGTACGCGAAATAGCTCTTGAACGCGCGCTCCAGCGCCTCGGGTCGGCTGAGCGGGCGCACGATGCCGGCGAAGGCGTCGAGTGCGGTGCGCGTCACCGCACCGAGATCACGTCGCGTGTCCGCGACCTCGCCTGAAGACTCCGTCGTCGTACCACGCACGAACTTTGTCGCGGCCGTCAGCACGGGTCCCGTCTGATCGCTGCCGTGGACGAAGT